>JACOTA010000067.1 GCA_016178585.1 Nitrospirota bacterium | reverse complement strand
AAACTTTGCCCGCATCAGAAGCTACCTATCCACAGCTCGTAAAAACGGCTGGAACCTCTTGCAATCCATTACCCAGTCCCTGACAGGTCAACCGTACTTGCCTGAAATGCTTTTTCCTCCCTGACACTCCTGAGTAGTTACCATTTTAGTAGGATTTCCCTCCATAAAATAACATTTTTGTAGTGAACCTGTCTTTAAATTTTTTTCATTTATTTTTGAAAATAAAAAAATTTTTATAAATCAATCAGATAGAAGTAAGGCAGAATTCGGTATAACTATTGCTCTATGATATTACTATTTTTCTTGGAATCATAAGATAAGGAGTAAAAATGGAATATCTTCCGACAATTTCATTTAAGAAAGCCATTGAGGCCTTAGAAAAAGAGCTCATTACCGAAGCCATGAAGGCCAATAAAGGGATCATCGCAAAGGCCGCGAGACAACTGAATCTTACAGAAAGAGTCTTATCTTATAAAATTAAAAAGTATCAAATGAATGTTGATGAAGTCGTAAAAAGTCGTCATTCCCGTGCAAGCGGGAATCTGGGGAGAACATAATTACTTGAAAAAACTGGATTTCCGTGACGGATTGTGGAATGGTCGCAGTAAGACCGCTTGCACGGGAATGATAGAAAACCGTTTTTTCGGTCTAACTACGACCATTCCAAAGTCCGTCTCGGTCTAAGTGCGACCATTCCAAAGTCCGTCTCGGTCTAAGTGCGACCATTCCAAAGTCCGTCTCGGTCTAAGTGCGACCATTCCAAAGTCCGTCACAGGCTTTTGACGAGACCATCAATGTTAATACAAATTTGTAGGATCCTACAAAAATGGGTAAGTTGTTAAAATATTGTTTAAAATCAAATAGTTATAAAATAAAAATTTTTTAATTTGTTTTAAAACTCGACAAAACTGTCGTAAAAAAGGAGGTGAAAAAATAAGTTTAATTAACAATATCTTTTAAAACAATGGGTTATGCATATTGTTCCTATTTGGCATTAAGGTTGCAAAATCATTATATAAATTATAGAATCCGGAGGTCAAAGACCAGGTTATCTATTTTAAAATTTAAAAAAAAGGAGAAATTATGTTTAAAAAATTTAATATGAGTTTAGCAGCAGCCTTTTTTACTTTAATCGGACTTGGATCAGTCCAGGTCAGTTATGCAGAAGACGCAAAAGCGCCAAAATGGTACGACACGGTCAATGTGAGCGGTTTTGTGGATGGCTACTACAGCTACAATATGAACGGTCCTCAAAGCCATAAAAACGCGTTTCATAACTTTGATTTTGTTTCCAATGATTTCAATGTCAGTCTGGTGGAATTAAATATTGTTAAACCAGTGGATGAAACAAACAGAGCCGGATTCTATATCGGCCTGGCTTTTGGCGAGGCGGCTGATGCCGTGGCCTGCGCTGGAACAATTCCCTGTCCTGCAACAAATCTTGAGTCCACCTATAAAAACTTCCGTCAGGCATATGCCAGCATGCTCTTAATGCCTGGATTGCAGTTGGATTTTGGAAAATTTGTGACCCAGCATGGGTCCGAAGTGATTGAAAGCAAAGATAACTGGAACTATACCCGTTCCATTCTCTTTGCCTGGGCTATTCCTTATTATCATACCGGAGCAAGGCTGACTTATACCCTCAATGATCAATTGACCCTCATGGGCGATGTCGTCAATGGCTGGAACAGTACGGTTGAAACCAATAACGGCAAAACCTACGGTATTCAGGCGATGGTCACGCCGGTCAAGTCGCTTCCGATTATCATAAATTATATGACCGGCCCTGAGATTATCGCTGGAACCGTAAGCGATACAAAATCTCTTTTGGACGTGGTTGTGACCTACAATGTGACCGATTCCATCTCGTTGATGGCCAATTATGATGATGGCATCCAAAAACAGGGACTTGGGGTTGGTGCGGGAGATGCTAAATGGTCAGGATATGCTCTTTATGGTAAATACGCCATCACCCCTTCTATGGCAATCGTGGCTCGAGTTGAGCAATTAGACGATAAAGATGGTTTTGCGACAGCCACCAATCTCGGTACCGGTGGTCAAAAATTAAAAGAAGGGACCCTGACCCTTGAGCATTCCGCTCCGGGTGGATGTTTGGTTCGTTTAGATTTACGTCAAGATAAGTCAGATCAAGATGTCTTTACGAAGGAAGATGGTACACCAACAAGCACTCAAAACACGGTGACTTTAGGCGTGGTTCACACCTTCTAAATGATTGAAAAAATAAGGAGATTATCGAATGAAACTTAAATATACCATGATCATGTTGATGCTGTTGCTAGGAATGGTCAGCATCGCTTTTGCCCAGGTCGAAACGCCTCCGACTACGGCTCCGGCAGCAGCGGCTCCCGCGGTACCACCAGCAGCGGCTCCTGCCCCGCCGGCTAAAATCGATTCCGGAGATACGGCGTGGGTACTGACCTCTTCTGCGCTGGTTTTATTGATGACGGCCCCGGGTTTAGCATTATTTTACGGGGGCATGGTACGAAAAAAGAACGTTTTGGCGACCATCATGCAGAGCTTTATTATTCTTTGCATCATCAGTATTCAATGGGTTCTCTGGGGATATAGCCTCGCCTTTGGACCCGACAAAGGAGGTTTGATCGGAAGTCTTGCCTGGTTTGGTTTAAGCGGAGTTGGCTATGATCCCAATCCCGATTATGCGGCGACGATTCCGCATCAGGCCTTTATGATCTTCCAGGCGATGTTTGCCGTGATCACCCCGGCGTTGATTACGGGGGCTTTTGCGGAAAGAATGAAATTTAGCGCTTTTATTCTGTTTACGCTATTATGGGCAACCTTTATTTATGATCCGATTGCCCATTGGGTTTGGGGAGTCGGAGGGTGGCTCCATAATTTAGGCGCGCTTGATTTCGCCGGCGGTACTGTCGTTCATATCAGTTCCGGAGTTGCCGGTTTAGCGTGTGCGCTCTATCTTGGAAAGCGAAAAGGATATGGAACTGAAGCAATGGCGCCTCATAACCTTCCATTAACCGTTTTGGGCGCGGCGCTCCTCTGGTTTGGCTGGTTTGGTTTTAATGCCGGAAGCGCCCTTTCTGCTGGAACGTTGGCCACCGTCGCTTTTGTGGTGACCAATACCGCGACTGCGGCCGCCGCACTTGCATGGATGGTAACAGAATGGCTCCATCGCGGGAAACCGACTGTCTTAGGCGCCGCTTCCGGTGCGGTGGCGGGACTTGTTGCCATTACCCCTGCATCAGGATTTGTCACCGTTTTATCTTCGATTCTCGTGGGAGTCGGAGCCGGGGTGTTCTGTTACCTCGCATCGGTTGTCATTAAAAATAAGTTTGGGTATGATGACTCACTGGATGCTTTTGGTGTCCATGGAATTGGTGGAACCTGGGGCGCTCTGGCAACGGGTCTTTTCGCCACGAAGTTAGTCAATTCGGCTGGTGGAGATGGACTTTTCTATGGAAATTCTCATCAGGTCGTGGTCCAACTGACTGCGATCGTTGCAAGCTGGGTGTTTTCATTTGTTGGAACTTTAATTATACTTAAAGTGGTTGATTCCATCATCGGTTTGAGGGTAACTTCTGAAGATGAGCAGAACGGGTTGGATCTAAGTCAGCACAATGAACGCGGCTATAATTAAAGGTTTCTGAAAAAGTTCACTTGCTGTGTTCTCGCCCTTCGGGCTCCTCAACGTACCTGTTTCGTACGCCTCGGTCGCCCTCAGGGCTGCGGCCTTGCACCTGAATCTTTTTGAGAAGCCTCAAAAAGTGTAATACATACGGAGGATATTTATCATGAAAAAAATTGAAGCCATTATTAAGCCTTTTAAACTGGACGAGGTGAAAGATTCTCTTAACGACATCGGGGTCAAGGGGATGACCGTTACCGAGGTCAAAGGGTTTGGCCGGCAGAAGGGCCACACGGAGACCTATCGGGGGGCGGAATACACGGTTGATTTTGTCCCAAAAGTCAAGATCGAAATCGTGGTCAATGATGATTTAGCCCAGCGGGCCATCGAGGCAATTACCAACGCCGCAAAAACCGGAACCATCGGCGACGGGAAAATCTTCGTCACATCATTAAGCGAAGCGATTCGGATTCGTACAGGCGAAAAAGGAGAAAACGCTTTATAAAGAATAGAGCGGGATGAATCCCTCTCTGCTCGCGCTCCGAAGTTTACCACCTGTTTTTACATGCTTGTGGAAGGGTAAACGAACTTCGAAGAGGTCGCTGTTCGGGACACACCCCGCTCTATTTTTGGGTCTATTTTTATATTCTTACCGATTCTTTTTTATGTTAGATTATCTGTATGAGTTCCTCCTTATCTCTTAAAGAAATTCTCGACCGCTCTTCTGACCGGCAGACGCGGATTCAAATCCTTAAAAACTATCTCCAGCGCCGAAGGCGTGACCTCTATGATCTCCATAAAAAGGGAGCCTCCGGCCGTCATATTGTCCGTGAATTGACGACCCTGACCGACGAAATTCTGACAGGACTTTATCGTAAAGCCGTTATTCAGTATGAGATATCGTCTCCCGGCTACATTCAAGAAGGAATCTGTCTGGTTGCCGTGGGAGGTTACGGGAGGAGAGAACTCAATCCGTTTTCTGATATGGATATTATGTTCCTTTATCAGCCTGAATGTAAAGAAGCGGTCGAAGAGATTTCGAAAGAGATGCTTTATCTTCTTTGGGACCTGGAGTTTACCATCGGCCATAGCGTCAGGACGATCGAAGATTCGATTCATATCGGTTTCCATGATTTAACAGCCAGAACCGCTCTTATGGAATCAAGGCTCCTGGCAGGAAGTGAAACCTTATTTCAGGAGTTTCAACGTCTTTATTATCAAAAAGTGGTAGAACGGGATAAAAAAAGATATGTCAACGAACTCCTTCAGCAGATCAAAAAAGAACGCCAGAAATTCGGCTCGACCGTTTATATCCTGGAACCGAATATCAAAAGAAGCGAAGGCGGGTTAAGGGATATCCATTATTTGCAATGGGCTGCATTTACCTGTTACGGGACCTATTCTCTGGTTGAACTCCATAAACAGGGACTCCTGACCGCCTACGAATATAATGCTTTAACCGAGGCGCAAAATTTCCTCTGGATTGTCCGGAATGAAATGCATTTTAATGCCGGTAAAAGCTCCGATATCCTGACCTTCCGGGAGCAAAAAAGACTTTCGGAGTTTTTTAAATTTCAGGATCAGCCCCATTTATTAGGGGTCGAACAGTTTATGCAGCAATATTATAAACATTCGACGGCCATTCACCAGATTTTTTCCCAATTTATCCGGAGGGCTATCCCTCGTTCGTTCGTTAGAAAAATATGGGATAAACTCCTGGCCAGAAAAATTTCTCCCTGTTTTATAGCGACTCCCCGCGAAGTATCGGTCGACGAAAAAAAGAGAAAGTTGTTTTTAAGTTCAGGAGAATATGTTTTAAAACTCTTTCTGATTTCCCAGGCCCGCGGGCTCCCAATTTCAGAAGGGGCGCTCGACCTTTTGAGACGGAGTGTGGAATTTCGTGACGCCGCGTTTTTCGCCTCTCCTGAAAGCAAAAAGATATTTATGGAATTTTTGAGCCGGCCGGGGTGCATTGCGCCTCTTCTAAGGAAGATGCGCCAAACCCGCGTACTGGATACCTTTATTTCTGATTTTGGCCATGTGAACCGGCTAATGCAATATAACCAGTATCACAAATATACGGTGGATGAGCACTTGATCAAGTGTATCGAGGAAGCAGAAGCGTTAAGCGAAGAGACAGGGGTGCTGGCGCAGATTTATCGCGAAATCAAACGGAAGGATTTACTCCATCTTGCGCTTCTGATGCATGACATTGGTAAAGGTAGAGGAGGGGACCATACCCAATGGGGGATTGAAATTTCAAAAAGGGTTAACCAGTCTCTTGGCCTTCCCAGGGAAGAAGGGGATGTAATTATTTTCCTTGTTCAAAATCATCTCTTAATGTCTCATCTGGCCTTCCGCCGCGATTTAGGCGATGAAAAGGTGCTTCTTCAGTTCGCCCGTTTGGTCGGACAACCTGAAATGTTGAAAATGCTCTGCCTTTTAACCTACGCCGATATCAAGGGTGTGGGGCCTGATGCCTGGACGGATTGGAAACGAAGTTTATTGATCGAACTTTATCAAAAAACCATCGAAGCGCTCACGGGAGCAAAAACCGAAGCTTCGGAAAAGGCCAGAGAAGAAAACATCTTTAAATTTCTTGAAAAAGAACTGCAAAAAAATTATTCCCCGGAAGAAATACGAGAGATTTTTAATTCTCTTCCGCGGCGGATCTTGTTTGCCATGGAGCCTTCTAAACTTTTGACCTATCTTTTGCGTGCTAGCGCGCTCAAATCTGACCCTGTTTTGGCCGATGTCTGCCGAAATAAAGAAAAAGGGTTGGCGGAATTGACGGTCTATACCCTGGATGCCATTACACCGGGCATTTTTTCAAAAATTTCAGGCTGTCTTGCGGCCAACGGACTGGAAATTGCCGGCGCTCAGGTTCATACGACCCTGAAAGGGATTGTGGTGGATTCCTTTCAGGTTTACGACGTGGATTCCGAAGATATTCACTTTGAAGAACGGTGGGCAAAAGTCAAGAAAAATATCCAGGAGGTGTTGAAGGGCGAACAAACCGTGGAAGCTTTGTTTCAAAACCAGATGCGGTCCGGCCGGGGCGTTAAAGAGCATTTACAGACGATCCCCCCTCTTGTGGAGATCGATAACGATACATCAGATGAATGTACGATTATTGATATTTTCGCCTCGGACAGGCAGGGACTCCTTTATGTGATGACGAAAGCCATTTTTGATCTGGGATTATCCGTCTATTCCGCTAAAATCGCGACACGCCTCGACCAGATCGTCGACGTTTTTTACGTAAAGGATCAAAATGAGGGAAAGGTTACTCAGCCAGAGCGTCTTCGCGAAATTAAAGAGAAGCTTCTCGATGTCATTGATGCCTATTGTCCGCCTTCCTGATTAAATCATCAAAAATCAGTTCAAAAATCAGTTCTTGATCGGGAAAAGTTTTTCTAATATGATCACGAGGTTTAGAGGTGCTGGCGGTCCTTTTAAAAGAGATGCCCGCTAAAACAATAACCGTTTGAATTCAGGAGGCCCAGGGTATGCGAATCCGAGCGAACTTATTCATGATCTTTTACATCCTGTTATTTTGCGGACAAGGAGCGGAGGTGGAGGCCCGGGAATGGGAAATTTTAGGTCCCCGGGCATTGGGAATGGGGGGAGCCAGTGTGGCGGTAGCCGATGATGCCACAGCCAACTATTGGAACCCGGCGGCGTATGGTTTTTTTAAAAACGCTTCAGGGGGGGATTATGGAAAACGGAAATGGAGTCTTTTAATTCCCGACGCAGGTGTGGGAACAGAAGTTCATGAAGGATTGGGAGAAGAGATTAATAAGATATCAAAGTATGATTTCAAGGTCCTTTCCTCGCCGCCGTTAACTCCTGCCCAGGTGAAGGACTTTATCGGATTAATCAATGAACTAAAAGTATTTAATGACAACCCAAACCGTTCAGCCGAAGTATTGGCCCATGCAGGTATTGGGGGCGAGGTCGGGC
Organism: Nitrospirota bacterium; assembly: GCA_016178585.1. NCBI lineage: Bacteria > Pseudomonadati > Nitrospirota > Nitrospirota bacterium. The sequence continues at coordinate 51,625 of JACOTA010000067.1, read as the reverse complement.
ATTTTGGGATCGGCCTGAATGTTTTTAGCGATCTATCGGCAGTCCCCCAAATTGACTTAATCAACATATCTCCTTCTTCAACAGGATCAACGTTTACGATTGATGATTTTACTAATCCAACGAATTATGGATGTCCGGCTCCTTGCAACACTCCGTCGGGGACTTTGTCGGGCGCGCAGAGAACCGAACTCAACGCATCCTTAACCAGTTTAGGATGGAACGCGACTCAGACGAATAACTTTATCTACGCGATGGATTACGGGTTAACCCAGGCGGGTGTCACGGCAACGTCTGAGACTATCACCCAAATCGAAACGACTGCCTCTGTAGCGACTGCCACGGCCAATAGCGGCGGCACTTTTTCAAATAACACCTCGAGGCTCCTTATCAAAGGCCTGGCAGTGGCGGAAGTTCCTTTTACCTACGGTCGTGCCATTACCGAGGATTTTGCCGTCGGGGGGAATTTAAAATATATGAGAGGGAGAGCCTACCATGCGGCTCCCCGGGTGTTTAACAACAAATTAGGAGATGCCCTAAACGGTAACGATTATGTTGAAAGCAGTACAGTCGGTATTGATTTAGGCCTGCTTTATCGTTTTGGAGATAAGCTGAGAGCGGGACTTACGGCGAGAAATATTAACTCCCCTTCCTTTGCCTTAAAACCGCTTCCCGAGGATGGGACAGATTCCATTGCCGAACAGATGCAGGTCAGAGCCGGGCTTCTTTACAAGCCCTTAAGTTTCTTAAGGCTTGCCGCGGATATCGACCTGACACGAAACAATACCAATATCACTGGAAATTACAAATCCCAGAATGTTGGCGGGGGTTTGGAGCTCAGCCTGTTTAAATTCTTGCTTCTTCGGGGAGGGGCCTATACCAATCTGGCGCAAAGTGATATCGGGCTGGTTTATACGGCAGGGTTAGGGATCAACCTCTGGCTGTTACAACTGGATATTGGAGCGGCTATGGCCAAAAATACCACCCAAATTGATACTCAGAGTGTTCCTGTCGAAAGTAAAGTCGATTTCTCTCTCTCCATGCTCTTCTAATCAGATTTTCACATACACTTTTTCTTGACTTCGACCCGCTTTTTTGGTTAACTTACCTGATTTTCATTTGCCAAAAAAAACGTATAGGTTTCAACGATGGGGAAAGAAGACAAAGAAGACGATGACGCCTTCTATCAAGGTCTTTCCTATGCAACCCGTATCGGTGTCGACCTGGTGGTGGCGACTTTAATCGGAACGGGAATCGGATATTTTGCGGACCAGTATTTTAATTCCTCTCCCTGGTTATTGATTTTAGGGGTTTTGGTCGGATCGGCCGCCGGTTTTTTGAATATTTTTCGGTTTGTTCAGTCCCAGAACGATAAAAAATAGGAAATTACTTTGGAGCACAACCCGTTAGAACATTTTCAACTCTACAATCTTCTCAATCTCCATCTGTTTGGAATAGACGTCTCGATTAACAAAGCGGTCATCATGATGTGGATGGTTTGCGCGGCGGTTATTCTGTTTTTTCTCGTGGCAGGGAGAAAGGTGCGTTTAGTGCCTTCCAGGATGCAAAGCCTCGCTGAAATGGCAATGGATTTTCTTAAAAATATGGTCCTGGAAAATATGGGTGAAAAAGGTCTAATCTTTATTCCTTTTATAGCGACCCTTTTCTTTTTTATTCTGTTTTCAAATTTACTCGGTTTAATCCCGGGTCTTTATACGGTTACCAGTCAATTGATCGTGACGGCCGCCTTTGCCGTGACGGTTTACTTGCTCAGCCTGATGACGGGTTTTATTTATCACGGGCTGGGTTTTTTAAAGATTTTAGTGCCGCCCGGGACACCTGGATGGTTGTTGCCTCTGATGATTCCGATTGAAATTGTCAGCCAGCTGGCCCGTCCCATTTCACTTGCTGTTCGTTTATTTGCCAATATGACTGCCGGGCATACCGTTTTGGGTGTTTTACTGGGCATGGCGATTTCTTTAGGTTTTCTAATTGGATGGCTTCCGTTTGCTTTTTCCATCGGAATTAACCTGCTGGAAGTGGGTATCGCCTTTATTCAGGCCTATATCTTTGTGATTTTGACAACGGTTTATCTAGGTGACGCCATTAAGATGCACCATTAAAATCCCTGAAAAAGGTCATTTGCGGCGTTCTCGTCCCTGCGGTTTTCGACCCACTTCAAAAGATTTAATGTGGGAAGTCCCCGGAGGGGGCAACTGAGCCTTTTTGAGCAGTTTTGTCTATGAAATGTATTTTAACGTTTAATTTTAAGAAGGAGAGAAAAGTATGGATTCATCGTCAGCCGCTTTAATTGGTATGGGTATTGCCGCAGCAGGGTTTGCAGGTTCCGGTATTGGAATTGGCTATATTTTCGGAAAAATGATTGAATCGGTGGCAAGACAACCCCAGGCCGAAGCCAAAATCGGAAAATATATGTGGATTGGTTTTGCCCTCGTTGAAGCAATCGCACTTTATGGCCTGGTCATCGCGTTTATCATCATGGGCTTAAGAAAGTAGGAATTAAAAAAGCGGAGCAACCGGCTTTGCCGGTGCGTAGCGCGGGGTTCGGGGGCATTGAGCGTATTTTGCGAAGGTCCCTGAATATAAATGGAAGGAAATGTATGCCTCAGTTTGACACCCAATTTTTAACACCGCTTCTTTTCTGGTCGATTGTCTCATTTGGCCTATTGCTCTTTATTCTCTATAAGTACGCTTTTCCGCCTCTTTTAGAAGTTCTCGATGCCAGGGAGAAAAAGATTAAAGAAAGCCTTGAGCATGCGGAGCGTCTACAACAAGAAGCCAGGGCTCTAATGAGCGAATATGAAACCAGGATAAAAAACGCCAGGCAGGAAACGGAAGCGATTCTCGAAAAAGCCAAGGCCCGGAGCCAGCAGATCCTGGAAGAAAGTGAAAAAAAAACCCGCCAGGAATCGGAGAGAATGATTGCTTCTACGCGCCAGGAAATTGAGCGTGAGAAAATAAAACTGATGAAAGAAGTTCGCCAATTTACGGGCGATTTGGTTGTTTCCGCTACCGAAAAATTGCTCCAGAGGACCTTAAATAAAACCGACCATCAGCGGTTAATTGAGGAATCGATCGAATTAGCCGCTCAAAGCTATAAAAGCCCTGATTGATAAAGACGCTTTTCAATTTAAAAACTATTTTATTTTAAGTGCCATGGGAGTGATTTCATGGCATTTTTTTATACTCTTCACCCAGGAACAGAAATAGGATTGGCAATTCCTTGTTTTGCCTGTCATCGCGAGCACCCGTAGGGTGCGTGGCGATCTTTGTTCAAGATGGCAAGATTGCTTCGCTTCGCTCGCAATGACAACTTTCTATCTCTGTTTTACACTCTTCAATTGCAAGGAGCGCTCGATTTTCATATAGTGATACCATGGGCCAATTTCCTTTAGTCTCAATCATCGTCGTGAATTGGAATGGATTAGACACGATTGAAAAATGCATTGAATCCCTTTTAGCCCAATCCTATCCAAAATGTGAAATTGTCGTGGTTGATAATCATTCCGAAGACGGCTCACGAGAAAAAATTAATGCGCTTTATGGAAAGAAGGCTGTAATTATTTTAAATGAGCAGAATGAAGGATTTGCCGGAGGGAATAATCAGGGAATTAAAGCTTCAAAGGGAGCGTATATTGCCTTGCTTAACAATGACGCCTGGGCCGATCAGGATTGGATATTTTCACTCGTCAAAACGGCATTGAAAGATTCCAGGATTGGAATGTGCGCCTCCAAAATCTATTTGGCCGGAGGAAATAATTTGATCGACAATACCGGCCACTTGATTTACCCCGATGGCTTAAGCTGGGGCCGTGGACGACTTGAGAAAGATGACGGTCAATTCAACAAAGAAGAAGAGGTCATTTTCCCAAGCGGTTGCGCGGCTCTTTATAAAAAAGAGATGCTCGACGAAATCGGGCTTTTTGATCAACGTTTTTTTGCTTATTGTGAAGATACCGATTTGGGGCTTCGCGGACGGCTTTTTGGCTGGAGAGCCGTGTATTCCCCCCGGGCGGTTGTCTATCATCATTTTTCGGGTTCAACCTCTCGCGCCTCGAAAATGAAGGCTTTCCTGGTCGAACGGAACAGGGGCTGGGTTGTGGTCAAGAATTTTCCGTTTATTGACCTGATGAAGAGCCCCTGGTTTACGTTAAAACGTTTATCATGCCAAACCTGCGGGGCCGTAACCGGGCAGGGCCTCGCCGGAGAATATCTCCGGCAAAACTCATTTTTTTCGGGCCTCGTTATTCTTTTAAAGGCCTGGTTTTATATGGTTCTGGGTGTTCCCGGGATGTTAAAGGATAGAAAAGACCTTTTCAAAAAGAAGAAAGTCTCATCAAAAGAAATCGGTGTTTTATTGGAAAAATATCGCGTGTCAGCCAGAGTCATCGCCTTTGGAAAAACACGTGATTAATAAGCGAAGCAACTGGCTTAGCCAGTGCGGAGCGCGGGGTTCGGGGGCATCGGAGGTTTTCACGAAGTGAAACCGCACGGGCCCCTGAATATATATCGATGAAAATTGCACATCTGGTTTCGACCTTTCCTCCGTACCACGGGGGAATTGGAAACATCGCGTACCATTATGCCAGAGAACTGGCTCTTCTGGGCCATGAGATTGAGGTGTTTACACCTAATTATGATGAGGGAGCCAGGGCGCTGGATCGGGAAAACAGGTTTAAGGTCCATCGGCTGGGACCCTGGCTAAAATATGGGAATGCCGCGCTGGTACCCCAACTTCTCTGGAAACTTTCCTCTTTTGACATTGTTCATCTTCATTATCCATTTTTCGGAGGAGCTGAATGGACTCTTTTTCTTCCGTGGATTTTCGTCAAACCTCCCAGAATCATTTTAAGTTATCACATGGATGTTATCGGAGACGGGGTCATTAAGTTATTTTTTAAAGGGTACGCAAAGACAGTTTTACCTGTATTAATTAACCAATCTTCCGCTATTTTGTCCGCCACCCAGGATTATTCGGACAGCAGTGCGATCTCCCGTTACATGACTCGAAAACCTGTAAAGGTTATTCCCTACGGCGTTTCTAATTTATTCCAGCCTAAAGAGAGAAATGAAAAGTTAGCAGGCCGTTTAAACCTTTCCTCCAGCGATTCGGTGATTTTATTCGTGGGAGGATTGGACCGGGCTCATTATTTTAAAGGGGTGAACCTCCTCATCGAAGCCGTTGCGAAATTAAAACGCCCGGGGATTAAGCTTCTGATCGTCGGAAATGGCGACCTGATCCCCGTTTATCGGGATCAGGTTAGAAAAAGGGAGATGCAGAATCAGGTCGCATTTATTACAGGGGTGACCGATCAGGAATTGCCCGATTACTATAACCTGGCTGATATGACCATTCTCCCCTCCATCAATCGTTCTGAAGCTTTTGGCCTTGTGCTGTTGGAAGCGATGGCCTGTGGAAAACCGGTTATTGGTTCTTCCCTCCCGGGTGTTAGAGCCGTGATTGAAGATCGTAAGAATGGTCTTCTCTTTCAGCCTGGTGATTCTGAAGACCTGAAGGAAAAAATCCAATTTATTTTGGATCATCGGGAAACGGGTGAGCGGTACGGTCTTTCTGGTTTTAAAAAGGTTGAAGAACATTTTCGATGGACCCCGATTGTGGGTCAGGTGGAAAAAGCTTATCAGGAGGTTATTGCGAAGCAGCCGGCTTAGCCGGTGCGTAGCACGGGGTTCGGGGGCATTGAGCTCAGTTTGCGAAGGCCCCTGAATAGAACGACGGGGAGCGTTGGTCAATGAAAAAAGCCTTGATTACAGGAATGAGCGGATTCGTCGGGAGCCACCTTGCTGAATACCTCCTTTCAACCGGGCGAGAGGTATCAGGAACCTATATTGAGGCGGATCATCTAAATCATCTTTCGGCAATCCGCGAAAGGGTCAATCTATTCCCTTGCATGATTCAAAACGAAAAAGAAGTTTTTCAAATTATCCAAACCGTTTTGCCGGATGAAATTTATCATCTGGCGGGAATGGCTTTTGTGGTGGATGCCTGGCAAGACCCCAGAATGGCGTTTGAAATAAATGCCATCGGGACGATGAATCTTTTCGAAGCGGTGATTAAAAACCGCCTGAATCCCTGGATTCTTTCGGTGCTTTCTGCGGATGTTTATGGAATCGTCAATGAAGAGGAGATGCCGTTGAAAGAAGAACAGGCGCTTCGTCCGATTCATCCCTATGGGTTAAGTAAAGCGGCCGCGGACTTAATCGGCTACCATTATTTTTATGCCTACAACCTTCCCATCATCCGGGTGCGTCCATTTAATCATATTGGGCCGCGTCAGAGTCCGAAGTTTGTCTGTTCTGATTTTGCCTGGCAAATCGCAAGAATTGAACATGGGCTTCATGAACCTTTTATTGAAATAGGAAATTTAGAAGCCGAAAGGGATTTTACCGACGTTCGGGATATGGTACGGGCCTACGGGATGCTCATCGAAAAGGGAAAAGCCGGAGAGGTATACCATGTCGCGTCAGAAAAGGCCGTTTCCGTTGGTTTTATTTTAGAGACCCTCTTGGGGATGTCTCAGGTTCCGATCGAGATTCGGATCAACCCGACCAAATTAAGAAGGTCCGATACGCCGATTCAAATAGGGGATTGTTCCAGGTTAAAGGGAGCCACAGGATGGACTCCATCGATCCCTCTCAAACAGACCCTGGAAGATATTTTAAATTACTGGAGAAAAGAGTTCTCCCTCGATTAAAAAACCACTTTCTAATAAAACAAAAATGTCATGTTCTCCACGCATTCCAACATTTTTGAATGTCATAATGTCTCTCGTTTAAACCAATTTATAAAAAATATCTTTTAAATCAATAGGTTAAACTGATTTAATTTTATGGCATAGCGTTTGCATTATTCTTTCAACGTATATGAAAGAAATCATTGCATTGATCAGACCGTCCAAAGCTTTTGCAACCAAGCAAAATCTTCAATCCGAAGGGTTTCCTGCTTATACCGTTTTTCGCGTGTTGGGGAGGAGCCGGCAGAGAGGTCTTCGATATGCGCCGAGGGCGTTCTTTTTTTGGAGAGGAAAGAAAGACAAAATCGAAATCCAGTTTGTTCCTAAAATATACCTTTCTTTAATTGTTGCCGACCGGGATGTCCCTTTGGTCATTCAAAGTTTGATCCGATCAAATCAGAGTGGAAAACCGGGGGACGGCAAAATATTTGTCCTTCCTGTCGAAGAGGCAATTCAAATTAGAAATGGATTAGAAGGAGAAGTATGCCTCCAATGAAAATGATTAAAGCCATTATTCGCCCGGAAAAAGAAGCGGAAGTTTTGCGGCAATTGGAATCTGAAGGAATTTATGGAATGACGAAAGTGGATGTCTTAGGGCGTGGGAAACAACGGGGGGTTCAGGTGGGGGACACCATCTATGAAGAGTTATCCAAACTCATGCTCATGATTGTTGTGGAAGATCAAGAATGCGAAAAAGCAATCAATGCTATTTCCAAAGCCGCATTTACAGGGAATTACGGCGATGGGAAAATTTTCGTATCATCGATAGAGGAAGTCTTTACCATCCGGACGGGAGAGATCCAAAAATGACACTCATTAAAGCGATCAAACAGGGACATCCCGGCTCTTTATTTTCTGCCTTTCTTTATTTTGATATCAGTTTTATGGTCTGGGTGTTATTAGGCCCGCTTGCTTTGTATGTGACTCAGGATCTTGCCTTAACGTCGACACAAAAAGGACTCATGGTGGCTTTCCCGCTTCTTGGCGGGGCAATGCTCAGGCTTCCGGCGGGATTTTTAACCGATTACCTGGGTCCAAAAAGAACGGGAGTCATAGGGTTGCTTCTCACCACGATTCCTCTCTTATGGGGGTGGTTGTTTGCAGGCTCTTTTTCACAAGTTCTGGCGATGGGTCTTTTATTAGGAGTGGCAGGGGCAAGTTTTGCCGTTGCCCTTCCTCTGGCCAGCCGCTGGTATCCTCCTGAATCTCAAGGGATGGCCCTGGGAATTGCAGGCGCAGGGAACAGCGGAACAGTGTTTACCGCATTGGCGGCTCCGCGGTTAGCCGGTCTCTGGGGATGGCATGCCGTTTTTGGTCTGGCTTTAGTCCCTGTCTTGATGACTTTGGCGGCTTTTTTATTTTTTGCTAAAGACAGTCCTCATCAACCTGAACCGAAACAGTTCCGGTCGTATTTGCAGATTCTCAAAACTTCGGATTGCTGGTGGTTTAATTTCTTCTATGCCGTGACTTTTGGAGGGTTCGTCGGGCTGGCGAGTTATTTGCCGATTTTTTTTCATGACCAGTATCAATTAAGCAAAATCATGGCGGGAAATCTCATGGCGCTTTGTGTGTTTGCCGGCTCGTTTTGCCGTCCTATCGGAGGATATATTTCTGATCGGTTTGGAGGGGTGAAAGTTCTTTCGGTATTGTTTATGACCGTGACGGTTTTAATGGCAGGCATTGGAATGCTCCCTTCCTTGAAATGGGCAATTTTCTTTCTATTTTTTACGTTACTTTGTTTGGGAATGGGAAATGGATCGGTTTTCCAAATTATTCCTCAACGGTTTAAAGCAGAAATAGGAATGATTACCGGAATTGTCGGAGCGGCAGGAGGGATGGGAGGATTTTTCCTTCCCACCCTTTTTGGTTTTCTAAAAGATATGACCGGCTCTTTTGGAAACGGCTTTTTTGTTTTCGGCGCGGTGCTTTTTTCGGGTTTTCTGAGTCTGGTCTTGATTTATCAAAGATCCTGGAAAAGAAGAAAATGGCTGATCGGGGCCAGTCGTTCACAGGGACTGACTGCATCAGGACGGGTATCCATGGACGTGGTCTGGGGCGGATAACTGATCCGTCGATAAGGGGCTATTTGCTGCGTTGTCACTTCACCCTCGCATCCTCACGTACTAACTCTGTACGCTCCGGTGCGAGGTCTCGTTCCGCCTTGCAACTAACCCCTTCTCAACGGCTAGGTTGCTGATACGTATTGTTTGAATAGGTGATAATAGATGAATTTATGGTTTACCAATAAACAGCGGCAAACCCGGGTTCCGAAGATTCACCAGAAACCGGTTGATAAATGGGTCTACACGACCTGCGGCTACTGTTCAACCGGATGCGGTATCGAACTGGGGGTTAAAGACGGAAAAGCCGTAACCGTTCGCGGGAAAGCAGATCATCCCGTTAATCAAGGAAAGCTTTGCCTGAAGGGGATCTGGGAATTTGAGGTGATGACAACCCGCGAGAGAGGGGAATACCCGCTACACCGAAAGAACCGGAATCTACCGATGGAACGACTCTCCTGGGATCAGGTTTTGGACCACACGGCCTTTGAATTCAGCCGGATCATGAAAACCTATGGGAAAGACGCGCTGGCGGTTGTAAGCACCGGACAGATTTATACGGAAGAATTTTACACCCTTGGAAAGTTGGTCCGGGGAGGACTGGGGACCAACAATTATGATGGAAACACCACTTTATGCATGGCGAGCGCGGTTTCGGGATATAAAAAATCATTTGGAAGCGACGGCCCGCCGGGCTGTTATGACGATTTTGAGCATACGGAATGTCTCCTGGCTTTTGGATCAAATCTGGTCGAGTGCCATCCTATTATTTATTACCGGCTTAAGACAGAATTAGAGAAACGGCATTTTCCGGTCATTGTGATTGATCCGCGGGTAACGACCTTCGCCCAGATGGCAGACATTCATCTCCCTATTTTACCTGGAACTGACGTTGTTTTATTAAACGCTCTGGCCCATGTCATTTTGGAAGAGCGGCTTCATAAGGAGGATTATATTGCCTCTCATACTAAAGGATTTTCTGAATTTAGATCAATGGTTTTGAAATTTTCCCCGGCTTACGCGGAGAAAATAACCGGTATCCCCAGAGACACAATCATCCGGGTCGCCAGGATTTACGGAAAAGCTAAATCTGCCATGTCGATTTGGACCATGGGCATTAATCAGTCAACACACGGAACAGATGGCGTTGTAGCGATCAATAACCTGGCGCTGATTACCGGAAATATCGGAAAACCCGGAGGAACGTCACTTTCCATTACCGGACAATGCAATGCGATGGGAACCCGGGAGTTTTCATCCTGCTCCGGCCTTCCAGCGTATCGTCAATTGGAAAACCCTGAGCATCGCGAAGAAATCGCCCGATTGTGGGGGCTGGATGAATCGATTTTTCCCGCAAAACGGGGTCTCCAGATGACCGATATTTTTCCGGAAATCGAGAAGGGGATTATTAAAGGGCTCTGGTTGATTGCCACCAATCCGATGACGTCGATGGCGGATACGGGGCGGATTGAAAAGATCTTAAATCAATTGGAATTTTTAGTTGTACAGGACGTTTACTATTCGGTTGAGTCGGCAAAATACGCGGATGTTTACCTTCCGGCGGCGATGTGGTCGGAGAAAACCGGAACATTTACCAACACCGAACGGAGAGTCAACCTGGTCGAAAAAGCGGTCGATCCGCCTGGTGAAGCAAAACCTGACCTCGATATTTTTATCGGGCTTGCTGAAAAGATGGGGCTGGGCCCGTTGATGAAAAGTAAAACACCGGAGGCAGTTTTTGCCGAGATGGGGGAGGTCAGCAAAGGAAGGTTATGCGACTATTCCGGGATGACTTACGATCTGCTGAAGAAGCATGGCGGCATTCAGTGGCCCGCTCGATCAGATTTGGGGGTCTTCGAGCAAAGCTCTCAATACCCCCAAGCCCCGCTTTCGCACAGGCAAAGCCTGATGCGCAAGCCCGGGTTCACCAGCGAAGCTAACTCTTCAGAAGGACCGGGAACCCCCCGGTTATATTCGGACGGAAAATTTGCTTCGGAATCAGGAAAAGCCAATCTTATCCCGCTCGATTTTATCGATAATAACGAACGTCCTGATCTTGAATATCCTTTCTGGCTTAATACCGGCCGGGTCATTGAACATTGGCACACGCGGACTAAAACGGGAAAAATTGGAAATTTAAACAAATTTTCACCTGTTCCGTACGTGGAAATGCATCCGGGAGACGCTCGGAGGTTAGATTTATCCCACATGGACCATGCTCAAATGGAATCACGGAGGGGAAAGTTGCAGGTTATGGTGCAATTGACGGAGCGGGTTGCTCCCGGCATGGTTTTTATCCCGTTTCATTTTGCAAAGGGGGCGAATTTGCTTACGCTGGGGTTATTGGATCCTTACTCCCGTCAACCAGCCTACAAGCAGTGTGCCGTTAAGATCGCTCCTGTCAATGAATCAGGGTCTTTGAATTTGAACCATACGACTCATCGGAAAGGGAATGAGCATCAGGCTGTGCCTGTGCGAATGACGGGGATTGGGGGCATCGGAGGATTTCACGAAGGGCCCCCAAATAAGATAGGTGGGGAACTATGTCTAAAGCCGAAGTGATGTTCCCGGTTCAAACCCAGATGGGCTTCCATTTTACGGCAGATAACTGTATCGGATGTCATTCCTGCGAGGCGGCCTGCAGTGAAAAAAACAATCTCCCGTCTCATATCGCGTGGAGAAAGGTCGGTTATGTCGAAGGGGGCTCTTATCCCCAATTTACACGGGTCAACACGTCGATGGCCTGCAATCATTGTACAGACCCGGTCTGCTTGAAAGGGTGCCCGACGGGCGCTTACGTTAAATATGAAAAATATGGCGCGGTGATTCAGGACTCGGATATCTGTTTCGGCTGTCAATATTGCACGTGGGTTTGCCCTTATAACGCGCCTGCCTATAACCCTGAAACGGGGTCGGTCAGCAAATGTAATATGTGTGTCGATCGGCTTGACGTGGGACTGAAACCGGCGTGCGTTTCTGCCTGTCTTGGCCATGCGCTTGAATTCGGCGAGGTTGCAAAGATGGAGAATGAAAGGGGTCAGGCCCTCCTTCAGATTTCAGGTTTTCCCGACCCTTCCCTTTCCCAACCGAATATCCGGTTTAAGCAGATAAAAGAAACCCCGGATATCCAATATCGTACCGATGTGGAACCGGTCAACTACTCCAACAAACATTCCCAAGGGGGAGGGATAAAGCCGTTGGCGCTCAAACCCCTGACCTGGAATTCCCTCGCTTCAAACGAAACGCCCCTGGTCTTTTTTACGCTGTTGTCTCAAATGGTCGTCGGAGGGTTTTTAGCCTTCATCGGTTACTCTTTTTTTGGCAGTCCGCTCTCCCCTCTCGCTCCGGAGAGGGCGATGTTGTTGACGTTGGCGGGCTGTTTATTTACCGCCCTGGCGCTTTCGACCGGACACCTGGGAAAACCTCAATATTGCTACCGGGCGCTGAATAATCTCCGTTATTCCTGGGTCAGCCGGGAGATTTTGACCGTCGGGAGTTTTTTCGGCGGGTTGGCCGCTTATATCTTTTTTCAGACCTTTCACCTGCTTCCTTCCGGGCTGTTGACCCTGTTGGGAGGAGGAACGGCGATAATGGGAATTTTGAGTCTCGTCGCCATGTCCAACTGTTATTTGATTCCGGCCCGACCCTATTGGAATCACCCCCATACGGTTGTCTCGTTTTTCGGAACCATGACGATTTTAGGTTTGTTAATGACGAGCCTCTTTTTAGCCTATCCGCTCATCGGTGGCGTCTTTAGCGGTCGGCAGATCTCCTTTTATACCGGGTTAAAACAAGGCCTCCTGGGATTGGTTTCACTTTATCTTCTCATTCGTTACTTTTCCCGAATTTTGTTTTTCCGGTATCTAAAAGGTCACAGCGGAGAGTCTCAGGCGTCGTTTCAGCACCTTCAGGAGGCTTACCCGGGGTTCCTCAAACTCGACTGGGTTTTACAGGGTTTTCTTTTTCTCAACCTGGTCGTCATGCTGTTTCTACCGGTTTCGGGAGCTCTTTTCGGATCGATCCTAATTTCGTTTTTGACCGCGGCGGCTTGGCAAATCGTTGATCGGGCTATTTTTTACAACGTGGTCATTCCCACCACGATGCCGGGAGCTTTTTTTCTGAAAAATAAAGGGTTTGAAAATTTTGCCAGGGAAACAGGACTGGCAAAGGATCGGGTTGTCGGGGTATTAGATCAATGTCATTGATTAACACGGGCATGCCAGGATGAATTCCGATCTGCTCGCGCTCCGAAGTTTACCAGCTATCTTTTATACATTAATAAAAGGTAACCAAACTTCGAAGAGGTCGCTGTTCGGAACACACCCCGGCATACCCTGACCGGAGTCATTTATGCAAATTGGAAGTAAGCCAAAATTAGTAGTCATCGGGAACGGGATGGCCGGGATCGCGGTGGTTGAAAACGTTCTTGCGCTCAAGGGAGATTTTGATATTACCGTTTTTGGCGCGGAACCGTATGTCAACTATAACCGGATTCTTTTGTCCGATATCCTCTCCGGTAAAATAAAGCCCGAAGAGACCTATTTAAATAGCATGGAGTGGTACTTCAAAAACCATATTCATCTCCATCTGAACAAAAAAGTGACCGCCATTGATCCCACGGCCAAAACCCTCCAGGACGATGAAGGTAGAGTTACCCCTTATGACAAACTTCTCATCGCCACGGGGAGTCATCCCTTTATTCCACCCGTCAAAGGGGTCGAAAAAAGGGGCGTCTTTGCCTACCGGAATATGGAGGACACGGAGGGAATGATTGAATTTTCGAAACAGTCCAGAAGAGTCGCCGTAATCGGGGGAGGGTTGCTGGGGCTCGAAGCGGGGAGAGCGCTGGTTCAACGGGGACTGAACGTCACCATTTTTCACCTGGTTGACCGGTTAATGGAACTGCAACTGGATGATGAAGCCGGATTAATCCTAAAGAAGGAGATTGAACATTTAGGGATGACGGTTCATTTAAATCATTCAGCAACGGAAATTATCGGCAACGGTACCGTCGAAGGGGTCGAATTTTCAAACGGAAAAGCGTACGAAGCAGACATGGTGGTCATTTCGACCGGCATTCGGCCGAATATCGAATTGGCAAAAATGGCGGGGATTAAAACGAACCGGGGGATCATCGTTAATGACGCGATGGAAACCAGCCATCCCGGAGTCTACGCGGTGGGAGAATGTGTTGAACATCGGGGAAAAACCTATGGAATCGTTGCCCCTTTATATGAACAGGCGCGAGTGGCGGCCAATACCCTGATTGGAAAACCGGCTCAGAATTATGAAGGATCGGTGGTGGCCACCACCTTAAAGGTGGCTGGAATTGACCTGGTTTCCATGGGTAATTTTATGGGGACGGGCCCGGGATGTGAGTCACTGACCTATTCAGACAGGGGGATTTCTTTATATAAAAAAATTGTATTGCAGGGGAATCGGATCGTTGGGGCAATTTTGCTGGGAGATATCAACGATGGAGGCCGTCTGCTTCAACTGGTTAAAAATCAGACCGATGTCACGCTCTTCCGGAGGACCCTTTTATTAGGTGAAACTACACCCGGTAGTCAGGCGCAGATGGTTTTGGGAGATAACGACACCATTTGCGGATGCATGGGGGTAACCAAAAAGACGATTGTCTGTGCCGTTAAAGAGTATGAATTAACGACCCGGGAGGGGGTTGGCGAAAAAACGAAAGCCTGTACCTCCTGCAAAAGCTGTGGACCGCTGGTTGACCAAATTCTTCAAGAGGTCTTGGGAGGGGAATATGTGGCGGTAGGCAAAAAACAGGATTTCTTTTGTCCCTGTTTTATCCTGTCAAGAAAGGAACTCGTGAGTCAGATCCGCGAAATGGAGTTAAGGGCCCCTTCAGAGGTTTTAACCCGGTTGGGAAACGGCGTGGGGTGCGCCTATTGCAAGCCCGGATTGAGTTATCTTTTGTCTGAAATCTGGCTGGAGCGTCACAAAGAGGAGCGAAACGCCAGATATATTAACGATCGGGTTCATGCCAATATCCAGAAGGACGGTACCTTTTCGGTGGTTCCGAGGATTTACGGCGGGGTAACGTCTTCCTCTGAGTTGCGCCGAATTGCTGACGTGGCTGACAAATACGAAGTCCCTATGGTGAAATTAACCGGCGGACAGAGGATCGATCTCCTCGGCGTTAAGAAAGACCAGCTCCCGCTCATTTGGGCCGATCTTGGAATGCCGTCGGGACATGCTTATGCCAAAGCAATCAGGACGGTAAAAACCTGTGTCGGGACCGAGTTTTGCCGTTTTGGGGTCCAGGATTCGACTTCTCTCGGGATTGAAATGGAAAAGCTGTTTGAAGGGCTTTACACCCCCCATAAGGTTAAAATGGCGGTATCCGGGTGTCCCCGGAATTGCGCGGAATCCTATGTGAAAGACATTGGCATCGTGGCAATCCAGACCGGTTGGGAAATTTACGTCGGCGGCGCGGCGGGGATGACGGTTCGAAAAGGGGATTTGCTGATCGCCGTTAAAACGGGTGAAGAAGCGATCAGAGCCGCAACTCTTTTTTTACAATATTACCGGGAGGAGGGGAACTATCTTGAGAGGACCTACGATTTTGCCATTCGCGTCGGGATAGAAAAAATAAGACAGGAGCTTTTTGATTCGGAGTCTCCACGGCCCTCCGAGCTTTTAGAACATTTCAGGCTTTCAAAAGAAGCGGTCGTCGATCCCTGGAAAACGGAGAGTCAGAGGCCGGTACACCCCTATCAATTTAAAGAATTGGTGTCAGGTGGAAAGACTGATTAAGGTTGGCAACTGCCAGGATATTCCTCAAGGGGAAGGGCGAAGATACTTTCTTAATGGAGAAGCGGTTGGGGTATTTAATCTCGGAAATAAAATTTTCGCAATTTCAAATTTGTGTCCGCATCTTGGAGGGCCTCTCTCTGACGGGTTAATCCTTGGAGAAGAAGTGGTCTGCCCCTTGCATTACCGCAAGGTTAATTTAAAGACGGGTTGCGTAAAGAACGAATATGAAAAAGTGAGGACCTATGAAGTTGTCCTTAAAAATGGAGAAATTTATTTAAAGAGTTAGACCCCCTCCTTTCTTCTTTCCCATCGCCATTTTTTAAGTTATGATTAAAAAAATAATTAAGCGAGGAACAGGCTTTGCTTGGCCGAGCCTCCGAGCTTGCTTTGGGAGCGGTTTCACAGCAGACATAGGGTTTCAGTATTTATCTACACGGGCCCCAAAATTTTTAGCGAAGAAATAAAATGGTTAACACCGCAATTGTGCTGGCTGGAGGTGAAAGCCTCCGGATGGGAAGGGATAAGGCTTTTATTGAATTTAAAGGAAAAAGTCTTATTCAACGGACTCTTGATACCTTAAAACCCCTTTTTAAAGAAAGGTTTATCATTGCTAAAACGAGAGAGCCTTATCTTTCTTTTGAAATCCCGGTTTTTACCGATCGATATCCGAACGGGGGCCCTTTAGGGGGTATTTATACGGGACTTTTTTATTCAAAAGGCCCCGTCTTTGCGGCGGCATGCGATATGCCGTTCTTAAATCCAAAGGTTATTCAGTTTTTAACCGAAAAACTTAAGGGTTTTGACGCGGTGGTCCTGAAAACCCCGGACGGTTTACATCCCCTTCACGGTGTTTATTCTAAAGGAGTTCTTTCCCGGATGGAAACACGCCTCCAAACAGGGGAGGTTAAAATGATGGATTTTCTTGGACGGATCAGGACCCTTGAAATAGGGGCGGACGAAATCAAGCCTTTAGATCCAAACCTCTTAAGTCTCGTCAATGTGAATACGCCAGAAGAGTTAAATCGATTCCTGGAGATGGGCCAGCATGATATCGGTTGACGAAGCTTTAGCCCGGATTCTTCAAAATAATCTGAGAACTGCTCCGGAGGAATGTTTGCTCCAGTCCGCTCTCGGGCGAATTCTGGCAAACGATATCCTGGCTTTGCATGATCAACCTCCCTGGGACAATTCGGCCATGGATGGATATGCCCTCCAGTGGGAAGACATTCGGTCTGTCCTAACGGGAAATCCGGCGTCGTTAAAAATCGTTGAAGTCATCCCCGCGGGGCATACGCCTCGATTTCCGCTTTCAAAAGGGGAGTGCGCAAAAATTATGACCGGCGCACAGGTGCCGTTTGGGGCCGATACTGTGGTTCCCGTGGAGGTGACCGACAAAACAGGAGAGAAGGTTCTGATTCAAAAGATCGGCGGAAAAGGGGATCATATTCGTCGTAAAGGGGAGGATTTTCGCAAAGGGGAAGTCATTTTAAATCAAGGAAAGAAAATCCGTCCCGCGGAAATCGCCATGCTGGCCTCTTTAGGGAAAGGGTCCGTCTCTGTTTTTAAAAAGCCGAAAGTCGCGGTTCTCTCTACCGGCGATGAATTGGCCGAATTAAACGAACCCAGAGCTGAAAATAAAATCTACAATTCAAACGGCCATGCCCTTTGCGCTCAGGTTTTAGAAGCCGGCGGCGAGCCCCTTTTTCTGGGGGTTTCTCCGGATTCCAAAGACGCGCTGTTGCGAAAGATTCAGGAGGGAAGTTCAGCGGATATTCTTGTAATCTCCGGGGGCGTTTCAATGGGGGATTTTGATTATGTCAAAGAGGTGCTGACAACCCATGGAAAGATGAACTTTTGGCGGGTAGCCATGAGACCCGGGGCTCCATTTGCTTTTGGGGAATTCAATGGGAAACCTTTTTTTGGACTTCCGGGGAATCCGGTTTCCTGCATGGTGACCTTCAAGCTTCTCGTGGAGCCGTTTTTGAAAAAAATGGGAGGCGCGGCTAAATATTTTCCGGCGCCCTTTAATGCCAGACTCACTCATGAAATCAGAAAAAAGAAAGGGTTGCGGACCTTTTTAAGAGGGCTTGTTTTCTCTGAGGGCCATGAATGGAGGGTTAAAACAACCGGAGAACAGGGATCTCACCTGATTCATTCCATGGTCGAAGCGAATTGTTTAATGGACCTCCCTGAACACCTTGAAAAATTAGAGGACGGGGCTAAAGTTTCCTTGATTCCTTTCGATTTTTAGCCTGGTATTTTTAATTTTGATATCAGCATTCCGACGATCATATGGATGATTCCCTTTTTCTATATTTAAAAGCAAAATTTATTCCAGGTTATATCACACCATAAATTCAAACGCATTAGCTTACGGTTAAAAGTAAGAATAGCCGCGGCAGATCGCGTTTTTATTTGCCAAATCATTTCAATCTGTTTAGTGATGTGTTTCCCTGCGCAACGTTTTTCATACAATTCCGAATTAAAGACAAGACAATTTTGTTAGTGTGGGTGCTTTCGTTACTAAAGAAACCTGTTTTTAACGGTTTTTCCGGTTTTTTTTAGTTGGCATATAAGTTGCAACTCATCATAAATGAAATCTTAAGAAACTTAAATAGGGAGGAAAAATCATGGAAACTGTTTTTAAAACTGTGGGGGAGGTTAGGATCACGAATACCCTATCGGTATCGGAGGGAACAATCGCTTACGAGGCGGCCGTTAAACTCCTTCAAACAGGTTTTCAAGGGCTATCTGTACTCGACTCCGAAATGAGGGTCATTGGAAAAATTACTGAAATCGATTTATTAAAGGCCCTTAAGGCCGGTCAAGACCTTAAGCAAATTCTGGCAGAGGAAATGATGTCACCTCCACCGCCCATTATTACCAGTGAAACCTCCCTAACGGAGGCCGTTGAAATCATGGAATCCCAGCACCTCCTCCGTCTTCCGGTTTTAAAAGAAGGTTGTTTCGTTGGAAATATTACCCGTCATGATCTGCTTCGGGCATGGTTAGAAATCTGGAATCCATGGAATATTAAAGAAGGGGAATGGGTGTCTCCAAGAGCCGCTAAAAACCTTAAATCTTGAGATGAGGAGATGGTTATGCCTGAGAAAAAAAATCCGGCATAAGCCGGCGTGATTTTATCAAAACCACCGGAATGAGCGCCCTGGGAATATTGCTTTCAGGCCTCCCCTCATTATCAAGAGGTGTTTTTGCGGGCACGGGAGATACGCCGGAAATCACCAAATTAAAAATCGGTTTCATTCCTTTGACCGATTGCGCTTCGGTGGTGATGGCCGGTGAACTGGGCCTCTATAAAAAATATGGTTTGGAGGTGGAGATATCCAAAGAAGCTTCCTGGGCGGCCGTGAGAGATAAACTCACCGTTGGGGATCTATCCGCGTCCCATATTCTTTATGGAATGCCTTACGCGTCTACTCTCGGAATCACCGGGGCGGAAGGCAAGATAAAACCGATGGCAATTCTCATGGGGTTAAATCAAAATGGCCAGGCGATTACTTTGAGCAACGAACTTAAAAAAAGAGGAGTAAAAACAGCAAAGGATTTAAAGAAAGTGATCGACGAGGATAAAGGGAAAAAAACTTATACGTTTGCCAATACCTTTCCGTCTGGGACACATGCGATGTGGATTCGTTACTGGCTGGCCTCCGGCGGAATCGATCCCGATCAGGATGTTAAAATGATTACCATCCCGCCTCCGCAGATGGTAGCCAACATGAAAATAGGAAACATGGATGGATATTGCGTGGGAGAGCCCTGGAACGCAAGAGCGGTTGCGGATGATATTGGTTTTACCGTGATCACTACCCAGCAGATATGGAAAAATCACCCGGAAAAAGTTCTTGGCATGACTCGGGAATTCGCGGAAAAAAATTCAAAAACCGTTAAAGCACTCATCATGGCTGTTCTTGAAGCTTCACGATACTGTGACAAAATGGAGAACCGTCCTCATATCGCCGAAGTGATTTCCCGGAAGGAGTATGTCAATGCGCCGTTAGAAGTCGTTCTCGGCCGGTTGCAGGGCCAATACGATTATGGAGACGGCAGGAAAGAGGTTGATCCTGACTACATGAAATTTTATATAAACGGTGAAGTCAACTTTCCCTGGAAGTCCCATGCTATCTGGTTTCTGACTCAGGACCGGCGGTGGGGATTTATTGATAAGCCGATTGATTATAAAAAAGTCGTTGATTCAGTCAACCGGACCGATCTCTATCGAGAGGCCGCAAAAACTCTGGGAATTCCTGTTCCAAAAGAAGAGGGTCGGAAAGAGATTCTTTTTGACGGCATTGAGTTTGATCCCGCCCGTCCCGAGGATTATTTGAAAAAATTTCCGATCAGGAGAACGTCATGAAACCGATTTCGTTATCAGATAAAGTCATTCTTCCCGCCGTCACTTTTATTGTGGTGGCTGGAATTTGGGCAGGTATCAGTCATCTCGGAGGTTCCTTTCTTCCCGATCCCATTAAAACATTTACCAGGAGCTGGACATTAATGATTCATCCTTTTCTTGATTCGGGTCCCAACAACAAAGGGATAGGATGGCATCTCCTGGCGAGTCTGACGCGGGTGTTAACCGGATTTGGATTGGCCGCCCTGGTCGGTGTTCCGCTTGGTTTTTTGATTGGGTCATCTCCTAAATTTCTCGCGGCGTTAAATCCTTTAATTCAGATTCTTCGGCCCGTTTCTCCCCTTGCGTGGCTGCCGATCGGCCTTGCAACCTTTAAAGGGGCCAGTCTGGCGGCTATTTTCGTTATTTTTATCACAGCGATATGGCCTGTTACGATTAATACGGCTTTTGGCGTTTCGCAAATTAATCGGGACCATTTGGCTGTGGCCCGAATTCTCAGACTTTCAAAATGGCAAACGCTTTGGAAAATCTTATTTCCGGCAACGCTGCCTCATATTTTTACCGGTTTAAAAGTGGGTCTTGGCGTCGCGTGGCTGGTGATTGTCGCAGCCGAAATGCTGACCGGAGGAACCGGGATCGGATTTTTTATCTGGGATGAGTGGAACAACCTGAGTCTTGAACACATTATTCTGGCCATTCTGATTATCGGAGGAACCGGACTGATCCTGGACTTCTTGATTTCAACCCTTGCCAAAAGATATGAATATATCACTTAGGAGGTCGTGTGCACGCTTTATTCGAATCTTTTCCTGCGACAGAAAGTAGGTTGACCCAACCGGCCAATCAACCTTCTTTACTTCATCCTCTGCTGGAAATCAGCATGGTGTCTAAAACTTTTCGAACAAAAGGGGGGGAGTATCAAGCATTAAAAAATGTTAATCTCAAGATCGATTCAGGAGAGTTTGTCACCCTGATCGGTCATTCCGGGTGCGGTAAAAGCACGCTTCTTTCCATTGCCGCCGGGCTGATCTCTCCGACTTCTGGCGGGGTTATTTTGGAGGGAAAAGAAATAAGAGAACCGGGTCCGGACAGGGGGGTAGTTTTTCAAAGCCATGCGCTCCTTCCATGGCTTACGGTGTATGAGAATGTCGCGCTCGCTTGGCCGTTATGGAATTATCTTCCTATCAATCTTTGAAAAAACCTATTCTGAAATTTTTGTATGAACGTCACTAAGACTCAAACAATCCTTTGCCAAATTGATTTCAACCCGGCCCCTTTATTCATTCTAACGTTTAAGGAGATTATCCGATGAAAATGAACGTCCGTTTGCTGTTTCTTTATTTTACCCTGTTTTTTGCGTATTTTACTGTTTCAGTTCTTTTGGCACAAGCGGAGGAAAGCGCAATTAATCTGGGAGGTTTTATTTTAAGCAATACCTATGATAATGATTCCGGGGTTAATAATACGGATATTCCCAACTTTGCCACGTCCGACAGCAAACCGGCGGCCTCGACGGGAACATTCGGAGGAACGGTCCGTCAATCAAGGCTTACTCTTAAAGCAACGGGACCAAACCTCGATGAGGTTTTAGGGAACGCAAAGACCAGCGCCGTTCTTGAAATCGATTTTCTTGGAAATTTCCCTAATTCCACCTTCGCGGGGGCTCAACCTCAGCCTCGGTTGCGCCTGGCCTATGCTAAAATGGACTGGTCCGGTGCCAGTGTGACCGTCGGACAGGATTGGATCATTCTCGCCCCGTTAAACCCGACGTCTCTGGCCCACGTCGCGATCGCGCCGCTTTCTTCTTCCGGTAATCTATGGAACCGGATGCCGCAGATTCGAGTGGACCAAAAAATAACCTTCAACGATTTCGGAAAAATATTGGTGACCGCAGGAATTCTGAGACCGATGGCCGGTGATAACTGGACGAACAATGGATCACAACAATTGGATATTTCCGGATATGGGGAACAGACCACCCATCCCTTTTATCAGGGAAGGATAGCGCTTTCCGTGAATGCCATGAATCAACCTGCGACGTTAGGCGTTTCAGGCCACTGCGGAAATGAAAATACCGGTAGTGGAACAACTCTGGAGACCAGCGCCGCAGTTCTTGATTTAACCCTTCCTTTGGGACCGGTTACCCTGACAGGTGAGGCGTTTACCGGAAAAAATTTAGATCAGTTTTTAGGAGGAGTTCTGCAAGGGGTCAACCCGACGACTTTTAGTGAGATCTCTTCGAATGGCGGCTGGAGTCAGCTCTCATTTACACCCTTTCCGTCGATCAATTTAAATCTGGCGTACGGAATAGATCGACCTGAAAGCGCTCAATTGAACAACGGTGACCGTTCGAAAAATCAAACGCTGACGGCTAACCTGATCTGGAAGTTAGGACCCAAGCTTTCATCGGGGATAGAGTATAATAATATCAAAACAGATTATAAGAATCTATCAAGCGGCGATGATAACCACTATAATCTAGCAGTGGCTTACACCTTTTAAACCGGCATGAGTTATAAAGAAACCCAATTTGGCCGCCTCGGAGGCCTGATCGGGTAGAGTTTTTCTCAGGGAGGATTTTTTAAGGTATAAGGACGATTTTTCCGAAAAAATGCCGCGATTCGATTCGTTCATGGGCTTTAGAGGCTTCGTTTAAAGGGTAGGTCCGGTCAATGACGGGATGCAGTTTCTTTTGCTCCATCAGTTTAACAATTGTCATAAGTTCCGCTCGCGTTCCAAGGGATGATCCCAGGATGGATAAATGGCGGGAGAAAATAAACCGGAGATCCAATTCGGTGGCAGGACCGGTAGTCGAACCGCAGGTGACGAGCCGTCCCCCTTTTTTCAGGGAGGCAATGCTCTGTTTCCAGGTTTTAGGTCCGACATGTTCAAAAACTAAATCGACGCCTTCGCTACGCGTTATCTGCCTGACCCTTTCGAGAATATTTTCTGTTTCATGATTGATGACCCAATTTGCGCCTAATTCCTTTGCTTTTTCAAGTTTTTCGGGCGATCCCGCCGTAGCGACAATATTTGCGCCCAGCAATTTTGAAATTTGAATTGCCGCGGACCCGATGCCGCTTCCTCCTCCTAAAATTAGAATCGTTTGACCGGCCTGTAAATTCCCTTTTGTAACGACCATATGCCATGCGGTTAAAAAGGTTAAAGGGAAGGCCGCGGATTCTTCAAAAGAAAGATTCTCGGGAGCTCTCAGGAGATGTTGAACGGGGACTTTAATAAATTCCGCATAACCGCCCGGAAGGCTGGCTCCCACAATCTTAAAATCATTGCATTGGTTATCTTTTCCGGATAAACAATAGGGACATTTAAAGCATCCGAAGTTTGGAGAAACGATTACGGGTGTTCCCCGGGAGAATTCTTTAACGTCTGATCCCGCCGTGTCGACGACGCCGGAAATATCTGATCCGAGGATATGCGGAAAAACGGTTTTGTAAGCGGAGAGACCGTTTCGTATCCAAAGATCAAGATGGTTAATTGAGCAGGCCTTGACTTTTATGAGGATTTCGCCGGATGAGACGGAAGGGGTGGGATAATCCGTATACGTTAATTTTTCAGGACCGCCAGGCTGGTAAAGAACGACGGCTTTCATCTTTAGCGGGAGATCTTATCGAAAAGTTCCCGTGAATCAAATGATTTCCCGGAGTCAGAAATATCTGTGGAGGTCGCCAGGTATAAACAGGTTTCTGCGATCTTTTCCGGAGGAGGAACTGTTTGCGGGTCCTCATCCGGGCAGGCTGCAGCTCTCATTTGAGTGCGGGTAGGACCGGGATTCAACGACATGACCCGGATATGATATTGAGACACTTCGGGCGCCAGCACCTGGGTCAAACCCTCCACTCCGAATTTGGAAACGGCGTAAGCTCCCCAGTGTGGTTTTCCCTGTCTGCCGACTCCAGAGGAGATGTTAATGATGCAGCCGCCATTTTTTAACACCATCTGTTTTAAGGCCGATTGGGTGACATTAAACATCCCATTTAGATTGACGTCAATGACTTTAAGCCACTCTTGATAAGGATAAGAAATGATTTCAGTTTTCGGACCGAGAATTGAAGCATTGTTGATTAAGATATCGACATAGCCATAATAGGATTTTATGGTCTTAAAAAGCCGCTGAACCTCCCGAATCGAAGTAATGTCGGCTACATGAATCAGGACGTCATGTCCCTCATTTTTAATTTCCTTTTCGGTTTCCTTTAATTCCATCCCGGATCTCGAACAAATGACGACTTTGGCGCCCTCTCTTGCAAAACACCTGGCTGTTGCTTTCCCGATTCCTCTTCCCCCGCCGGTTACGAGGACGATCTTTCCCTGTAATTTCATTCAGATTTTCCTTTTGGAGCCGGTAAGATGTCGATACGAATTGAATTATAGTATTTAATGGGACAGTTCGCAATCAAAATGCATACCCCTAATAGGCGATGGTAAAATCAGCGTTGTGTTTCAGGGTAAGGGCAGATGAGACAATGACCTTTTCGACCTCCCCTCCGGGAGGGCCCTGATGCAGATGTCTGACAAGTTCTTGAATCTTTTCAGAAGGGCCTTCAGCTTCAACCTCGACTTCTCCCGAAGGGAGGTTTTTGCAAAAACCTGTGAGGCTTAATTTCACCGCATGGCCAACAACAAACTTTCGGTACCCCACGCCCTGGACCTTTCCGGAGACGAGGATGTTTCTTCGTTCGATAGGAGCCAAATCAAGATTTAATGTTTTATCTTTATTCTTCATCGTCTCTCAGTTTTGCCAACACCGAAATATCTTCTAAAGTTGAAGTATCTCCAATCGTCTGGTTATGGGCGGCAATGTCCCTGAGGAGCCTCCGCATGATTTTTCCACTGCGGGTTTTAGGAAGGTTTTCTGTAAAGCGTATCTCATCGGGTCTGGCAATCGCTCCGATTTCTTTAACGACGTGTCGGCGGAGGTCGTCCCTCAATTCGTCCGAGCCGTCCAATTTCCCTTTTAAGGTTACAAAGGCCACAATGGCAGTACCTTTGATTTCGTCCGGCCGGCCTACGACAGAAGCCTCCGCGACACTCTGATGACTGACCAGAGCGCTCTCGATTTCCATGGTGCCGAGCCGGTGTCCGGCCACATTGATCACGTCGTCCACCCGGCCCATGACCCAAAAATAACCATCTTTGTCTTTTCTTGCGCCATCCCCTGTGAAATACATTCCTTTAAACTGCGTCCAGTATTGTTTTTTAAATCTTTCCGGATCTTTATAAATCGTTCTCATCATGCTGGGCCAGGGTTTTTTAATGACCAGATACCCTCCCTGATTCGGACCGACCGGTTTCCCTTCTTTATTGACCACATCTGCCATAATTCCGGGTAATGGAAGCGTTGCAGATCCTGGTTTGGTGGGGATTGCCCCTGGAAGAGGCGTGATCAAAATAGATCCTGTTTCTGTTTGCCACCAGGTATCAACGATCGGGCATTTCTTTTTACCGATGATGGTGTGGTACCATATCCAGGCCTCCGGATTGATCGGCTCCCCAACGGTTCCAAGGAGTCGGAGACTTCCTAAATCATGTTTTAGGGGCCATTCGTCTCCGTTTTTAATCAAAGCGCGGATCGCCGTGGGCGCCGTATAAAAGATGTTGATTTTGTATTTGTCAATGATTTCCCATAAACGGTCGGGTTGGGGATAGGTTGGAGCCCCTTCGTACATGACGCTGGTCGCTCCGTTGGACAAAGGGCCGTACACGATATAGCTATGGCCGGTAACCCAGCCAATATCCGCTGTGCACCAATAGGTGTCTTCATCCTTTAAATCAAACACCCATTTGCTGGTGATATGGGCGCCGAGGAGGTATCCTCCCGTAGAATGAACAACGCCCTTCGGCTTTCCCGTTGTCCCGCTGGTATAAAGGATAAAAAGGGGATGCTCCGAGTCGAGTTTTTCAGGAGGACAGACATCCGAAACGCCGGCCATGAGGTCATTCCAGTCATGGTCTCTGCCTTCCGCCATTTGAATCGGGTTTTTCGTTCTTTTAAAGACAATGATATGCTGTACGGAAGGCGTTGCTTTCACGGCCTGATCCACATTTTCTTTCAGGGGGACCACAGTTCCTTTACGGAATCCTCCATCCGCCGTTACGACGAGCTTTGCCTCGGCATCGAGGATCCGGTCTTTTAGAGCCTCGGCAGAAAACCCGCCGAAGATAATTGAATGGGTTGCCCCGATTCTGGCGCATGCCAGCATGGCGATGGCGAGTTCCGGGACCATCGGCATATAGATGGCCACTCGATCGCCTTTTTGGATTCCGAGGTTTTTCAAAACATTTGAGAATTTGCAAACTTCACGGAAAAGGTCCTGGTAAGTCAGGGTTCTTGAATCGCCGGGTTCTCCTTCCCAGATCAAGGCGGCTTTATTTTTTCGCCAGGTTTTAATATGCCGGTCCAGGCAGTTATAGGAGACATTAATTTTTCCACCGACAAACCATTTTGCAAAAGGCTCTTTCCACTGTAAGACCTTTTTCCAGGGAGCAAACCAATCCAGTTCTTTAGCCAGGGTTCCCCAGAACTTTTCAGGGTTTTTAGCTCCCTGTTGATAGAGCGCCTGGTACGCTTTCATGCTCTTAATATGGGCAGTTTTAGAAAATTGGCGGACGGGTTTGAAGACCCTTTTTTCCTTTAAGACGGACTCGATATCGACGGATGCCATTGGTTTTCTCCCTTGATAATGTCTAAATCAAAATGTTTAAATGGATGACGTGGAATTGAATGAAAAAGTTTAGGGCCTGTTTAAGTCAGGCTCAGAACAGAGTTAGAAAGCTGTCATTGCGAACAAAGTGAAGCAATCTCAAGACTTTACGATAAGATTGCCACGCACCCTTCGGTGCTCGCAATGACATGATTAATAAGTGGGTGCGAAGTCTATCGCTGGTCTTGGGCAACATCGGGACTAAAACCGATGAAAAAATGTTTTTGGGAAGTTTTCGCTTGACAAAAAGTATTTAATATTATTTAATAATTATTATTAAATAATATTAAATACTAATTATGGCGGAGGTTATCTCTATGGATTTGCTGAATTTCTCAAGCGTTCAACGGAAGACAACGACTCGATTCATCATCTCTCTTTTAGTGATGCTTTTTTTGCCCCATGATGGGTTTGGCGCGGAAGGTCAGGGCGATTCAATTCAGCCGCCGATTCCTTTAGGGCTGGAGGAGAGCGCTTTTTACGTTCCCAAAGACAATCCGATGACAAGGGAGAGGGTGGAATTGGGGAGGTTTCTTTTCTTCGATAGACGCCTTTCAAAAGACAATTCTATTGCGTGCGCAAGCTGTCATATCCCGGCTCTGGCTTTTACCGATGGGCAGGCTGTGTCATCCGGTATTAAACATTTACAGGGGGGGCGAAGCGCTCCGACGGTGATTAACCGGGGTTTTAGCAAGATCCAGTTCTGGGACGGACGGGCCGCCACGATGGAAGAACAGGCTGTGGGTCCATTAATTAATCCTGTGGAACATGGTTTTGGCGATCATGGGGAGGTGGTTGCGAAACTCCGCGGCATCGAAGGATACGGAAAGGAGTTTAAAAAGGCTTTTGGTACAGATGTTATCACAATCGGCGCGGTTGGAAAAGCGATCGCTTCCTTTGAAAGAACCGTCCTGTCAGGGAACAGTCCGGCGGATCAATATGATTCGGAAGGAAAAGAAGATGCGATCTCTGATTCCGCGAAACGGGGACTGCAATTGTTTCGGGGAAAGGCCCGCTGCACCAAATGTCATTCCGGTTTTAATTTTACAGATGAAAAATTTCATAACCTGGGGATTGGTTGGGACACGGCGACCCCCGATTTAGGACGTTATTTGGTCACCAAAAAGAGTCCGGAAATTAGCGCGTTTAAAACTCCGACACTCCGGGAAATCGCGAATACAGCGCCCTATATGCATGACGGGCGGTTTGGCACTCTCGAAGAAGTGGTCTCGTTTTATAACAAGGGGGGGATTAAAAATCCGTTTCAGGATGAACTTATCATTCCCCTCGATCTGACAGAGCAGGAAAAGACAGACGTAGTGGACTTTTTAAGGACTCTAAGCGGAGAGGGCTGGCAGCGGATCAAGGCCCCCGCGGAGTTTCCTCAATAAGAAAAAGGGCTGAGAGATATCTGATTTGGATTGGGGATTCGGAAAAGCGGCCTCTTCCAAATCCCCAATCCGGATTCCGATTTTAAACCGGAAGTCTTCCGCTGGCGAGCAGTTTTTCTCCTTCTTTAAAAACCACTAGAAATTTTTCCTTGGAGAGAATCTCTTTGACTATTCCGATTCCAAAAACAGGATGGTCAATGAGGTCATTTCCTCTGTATCGTCCTGAAAGGGTATAAGGGATTTTTGTTTTTGAGGATACAGGTTTAATCAATTGCTCCCAAACTTGTTCTTTTTTAACTCTGGGGCGTCGAACCGTTACTTTAGCGTCCGGAGAGACAAAGCGATGTTGACCGCCGCAAATTTTACATTGGACTTTCAACACTTTTCCATCTGCCGCGGCGATGATGGTATGCTCAAGCGGCAGTTTGCATTTTGTGCACATGGAGACGATCTCTTTTCCAGCGGTGGTGGGTAGAGTTTCTTTTCCCGCGGTACCGGGTATGGTTTTGTTGCCCATTGTTATTCCTGTCTTCCTATTGAAATCAGTCGCTATCCTGTCCCGGCGATTTTGATTCCAAAGAATCTCTATAAGGTTAAAAAAGCATTATAACAAGATTAAGAAGGGAATACAATCAAAAGGGCGTTTGAGGTTTTCAGGCAATCGTGGGAAACCGTAAGATAAAAGTGGTCCCTTTACCGGGCTCAGAAGCAACGGTGATGTCTCCGTCGTTTGCTTTTACAATCCCATAAGTCACTGACAACCCGAGGCCTGATCCTTTTCCGACCTCCTTAGTTGTGTAAAAGGGTTCGAAGATGTGAGAAAGGACTTCCGGTTCCATTCCGGTTCCATTGTCCTGGATGTGAATATAAACATACTCCCTGGCGCCAGGTGCGGTAAGCTCTGTTCTTAACCGGATATATCCGGTGTGGCCCGGCAAGGTCTCGATGGCATCCCGGGCGTTAATGCAAAGATTCAGAAGCGCCTGGTGAATCTGGTCTTCATCCGCAAAAATATAGATAGAGTGGTGGTTTGGTTCATAATGAAGCGTAATATCAGCTTCAAGGTTTTTCTGGACGGATGAGACGGTTTCTGAAATAAGTGAGACGACATCTACCCGGGACTTGGCTAAAGGATGCCAACGGGCAAACCCGATCATTTGCTGGATTAAATCTCTCGCTCGCAACGACGATTTTTCAATAACCTTTAAGGCTTTCTGGATAAATTCATCATGGGGTCGCTGTTCCAACAAGAGCTGGGTATAGCCGAGAATGGCCGTCAAAATATTATTAAAATCATGGGCGATCCCACCCGTTAAAATCTCCAGACTTTCCATTTTTTGGGATTGAATGAGTTGAGACTCCAGGTTTTGCTGTAGCGTAATATCTTCAATCGCCAGCACAGCTCCTGAAATGTTTCCCGGATTTTCAAAAAGCGGTATCCCGCTGATATTGAAAATAGAAGGAGGCCGTTTTTCGGAAAGGGTAATCGGGACTTTCCATAATTTAAAGGGTTTCCCTTCCTCCAGTAAATGATGGATGTCAGTCTTAAAATCTCCTTTTTGCACAAAGGGGATATCCCAGACGAATTTGCCCTCCCATTCTTTCAGATAGATCCGGGATTTTGACTGTGAGAGGTAAACGGAATTTACGTTGATTATCCGCGCTGCCGGGTCGATTAAAATCAAAGGAGCCGGAAAAAAATGGAAAATGTGGAGGTATTTTCCCTCGGAGGTTTTGATGGCTTTTTGCTGGGCCTCAAGAGAAATCGACATTTGATTGAAAGTTTCGGTAAGTGTTTTTATTTCATATGAAGAGGTGATGGGGACCTGAAACCCCAAATCGCCTTGACCGAGCCGCCTGGAGGCAGAGATCAGTTGACGAAGAGGGAAAGTGACGATCCGGTGTAAAAGAAAATAAAGGATGATCATGGCAACTGACGTCAACGCCAGTGTCAGTTTCAAATAAGACCAAAACAAATTTTTTGATTCCGCGGAGATATACCGGCTGCGGAAAGAAATGATCATGGCATAACCCGGTGGAGGCTGTGATGACGTTTCAATCGGAACGATGATATCGATCAGATCGTTATTGAGATGGCGGAGGGTTTTTTCTTTTTTATTTTTGAACATCTCCGTTAATATTTCCGAGAGACCGGGATTTTCGGTGTCGGCGGATACTAGAGATGTGTTAAGGTGTTTTTGACTGGAAGCAACAATTTTAAATTGATCATTAATGAGGGCCATGTAGGCAATTCCAGGATCAGAAGCGGTTTTTTCAACTATTTTTTGAGCTGAAACGAAATCTTGCTTTTCGAGAATCAATCCGAAAACCAGGCTTAGTCTATCGGTCAATCGATGAGCTCGCTTTTCTAAATCTTCAGTCTCATGCTGATGTTCAAGTTGGTAGGCGGTGCCGGCGATGATGAAGGCAAAAACGGTTCCAACAAGGAATGTCATCATCGCGATGCCAGTCGAAATGGAACGGCGTTGAAACGCTGTTTTCTTCAGGAAGTTTAAGAAGTTCAAGTAGAGCCCTATCCCGGTGGTCCGGGGAATATAAAATATAAAATAAGATTGTATTTAAAAACGGGTTAATAAACAAGGTCTTTTGGGAAAACATTGAAAGGGCTTGCGAAGTCATGTATAATCATCCGCAAAACCTTTTTTTATCAAGATGGAAAAACCTCATGAATGCCTATTCAAAACATATTTTTATTTGCCAGGGAAACGATTGTCTGCAAAAGGGATCTGAAGAAATCAGGGACGAGTTTAGGCGTCAGTTGATGGAAAAAGAAATCTTTAACACCGAGGTGAAGGTTAACAAATCTGGATGTTTCGATCAATGTCGATATGGGATTAATATTGTGATTTATCCGGAAGGCATCTGGTATTGCAACGTGGATAAACCCGCTGTGAAAAGAATCATTGAAAAACATATTGTGGGCGGCGAGATTGTTCAAAACCTTCTTCATTTTCAAATGGAGCCCTCTGAAAAACTCACCAGAGGGAAATCCTGAACGGTGACTTCTGTTTCCCATTCTTTTGATAAGATTTTAGTCGAAGGCGTTGATTTTTTAGGGCACTGCGGGGTCTCTGAAACAGAACGAAACGCGCTTCAGCGCTTCTCCGCCTCTATAGAATTAACGCTTGACTTGAAACAGGCCGGAAGATCAGGAAACCTGCGGGACACAGTCGATTATGAAGCGGTGTGCAACGTGGTTTTGGAAGCCGGTCGTCAACCCTTTATCCTGCTTGAGTCTATGGCCGGGGAAATGGCGGAGCGAATCTTAAATCGGTTTGCCATTCATGGGGTGCGAATTTTTTTAAAGAAATGCGTCCCGCCGGTGCCTGACATTCGCGGGTTTTTCGCCGTGGAAATTAATAGAACGCAATCCTCCCACCCCAAGAAATAGAACCATGCTGTCCCAAATCGTGCCATCCGACCTTTGTTTGAAATGCGATATCTGCTGCCGTTTTCCTGATGCGAATAGCTTTTTGGCTCCTTTTTTTACGGAGGAAGAAGTTCAGAAGGCTTCTCGGTATGGCCTTTCCCTCGATTTTTTTAATGGAAAAAAATCGGGCAGGATCGGCTTAATCCCTTTTCCAGATGAAATCGAGAGCCCGGGTCATAACGGAGGATGTCAATGCCCATGTTTTGATCCGGCTTCACATCGCTGTTCGATTTATGAAGTGAGACCATTTGACTGCGAAATTTACCCTTTTGTTTTGATGAGGCT
This sequence comes from Nitrospirota bacterium, assembly GCA_016178585.1. Taxonomy (NCBI): domain Bacteria; kingdom Pseudomonadati; phylum Nitrospirota; species Nitrospirota bacterium. The sequence goes on along the minus strand of JACOTA010000067.1, from coordinate 19,794 downwards.
CGACCGGCAGGCTTTGCCTGCGGGAGAGCCGGGATTCGGGGGCATTGAGAGCGAAGCGAACAGGCCCCTGAATGTCAATCAGCCAAATGGGGTGGTTTTGGGTATGGATACGAAATGTCCGTTTATCAGGGATCGGTTAAACGGGCCGGAGATCCAGGCCTTTAGTTCCGAATTGGCTCAACGGCTTGAGGCGCAGTCCTATCAGACCCTGTTATTAAAAAACCCGGATCTCATCGGGCCGTTTCAGGAAGACGTTGTCGTCCTCTTCCTCTTAAGAGGTTTGTCTGTATAGATGATTTTTAAAAAAAAATCCATTCTTCATCATTTGATCCCGCTTTCTCTTGGCGACAGGCTTTTTTTTAATAATTTTAAAAAAAAAGCCGTTTTTCTTTCGGGGATTGCTTTTCCGGTCATCTGGATATGGAAAGATTTCTTTAATTACTTTGTCCTTAAAGAAAACGAGACGGTTTTTCTGTTGGCCTCGTATGACGGAATTTGGTATATGCCTATTCCTCCCCAGGGAGAAAGCCCCTTAAGTGAGACGATTCCCCGTGCCTTTGAAATGATGGACCGGTTAAATCCACACCCGTCCTTCAGCCGTATCGAAAATTTAGGCATGAAGGAAGTTTCGGAGACTCACGGACAACCGTTTAAATGTTATTTGAAATCCTGGGATTATCTTTATGAAAGAACGAAGATCACGGAGTTAAAGGGAGCCGGTTTCAAAGAAAAAAGATGGGGTTTTAACACGTTTATCAAACACCAGGCCTATGAATATCGTCCTTTTATTCGGGAGGATATCCCCGGTTGCACGGCGTTGTTCGGTGAATGGGGAGCAAAAAAGAAAAACGCCTCGATTCACCAGGAAAAGTCGTACGCCCTCCAGTTAATTGAAGACAGCGCTGTCGCCCATCGGAGGATGATGGAAGAAGCCGGGCCTCTGGGCATTATTGGGAGAGTGGTCACCATGGGTTCAATGGTTAAAGGTTATATCTTCGGCGTGGAACTTGATGAAAACACGTTGATTGTTCTGGCCGAAATCACGGATATTTCTATTAAAGGGCTGGCGCAATTTATCTTCAGGCGTTTTTGTGAAGAATTAAATACCTATCAGTGGGTGAATACAATGGATGATTCCGGCCTTTTACCTTTAAGAAAGGTTAAGAACTCTTATCACCCCTTTCTGCTGGTTCCTTCGTATACGCTTGAACATCGGAAGGTCCCGGCGCTTTTTTAAATGAATGAAGGAGTGGATAAATGAAAAAGATTGGTTTCTTAGGCCTTGGAATCATGGGGGCCGGAATGTGCAAAAGACTTTTAGGGGCCGGGTTCGAACTAACCGTTTATAATCGGACGCCAGGAAAAGCAAAAGAACTCCTTCTTCTCGGCGCTCTGGAAGCCGCGACCCCCGCCGAGGCGGTTTCGGGCTCCGACGTGAGCATTACGATGCTTGGAGACCCTGCTTCTGTCAAAGAAGTGGTTTTAGGGAAAGGGGGTGTTCTTGAAGGGATTAAAAAAGGGGCAACCCATATCGATATGACGACGGTCGATCCGAATACGGCCAGAAGGCTCGGGAACGCCTTTTACCAAAAAGGGTCTTATTTTATCGAAGCCCCGGTAACCGGAAGCAAAATAGCCGCAGCCTCTGGCGAGCTGGTCTTAATGGTGGGAGGAGAGGAAAAAGACCTTGAACGGGTTCGTCCGGTCTTAACACCGCTGTCGAAAAAAATTGTCCATATGGGAAGTATTGGAACAGGGGCCATGATGAAGCTGGTCAATAACCTTTCAATGGCCGGCGCGATGGAGGCCTTTTTTGAAGGGTTTACCCTCGGGAGAAAGTCTGGTCTTGTCCCGGAAAAAATCCTCGAGGTCTTAAATGACAGCGCCCTTGCTTCTCCTTTGCTGAAAATGAAGGGAATGGCGGCATTAACGAAAAATTTTGAAACTCATTTTTCCCTTAAAAATATGGCCAAGGATATTCGATTAGCGGTAACGGAGGGAAAGCGTTTGGAGGTCCCTTTGCCGGTAACGTCCGTCGTTAACGGGCTTTTTGATATTGCGAAGTCACATGGGCTTGATGAACAGGATTTTGCGGCGCTGGTCGTCGTTGTCGAAAAAATGGCGCAGTTAAGTTAAACGATTTCGAAGTCCCACCCCTCAAAAAGAACCTTTAAAAAGGAATTTTGCGAGGAAGCCATTTAACGCTGGAGGAGCCACCCTGCATAAAAGGTGACCACCCCGGTTATGGTCCCGATCAGCAGGAAACCCATTTGATAACTCGAATCGAAGAATAAAATGACGATGGTGAAGGTAATAATGAGACCGATCAATTGGAGTGCGCGTGCCAGGCTATAAAGCATATTCTTATATTATTATTTGGGTTAGTTGCGAGATTTCCTTAGCCTTCTCTAAAGCTTTTTCTTTTTGATTTTTTTTTAATAAATCCAATATATCAGATTCCACCAATTTATTCAAAATACCAGCCCTCCGCTCTTCAGGAACGGACTGTTTATGGAGCTGTCTGCGAACCTGACTGAGCAGATCAATAAAAAGATCGTATTCCCCGCCGAATTCTTTTTCCAATTTTTCACGAATATGCCTGGTCAGCGCGGGGCTTTGTCCACTCGTTGAAATGGCAATCTGCAAATCTTTTTTCGCGATAACTGACGGGACAATAAAAGTCGAATGATCGGGCGAGGTGACATTATTGGCAAAAAGGGAGAGCGACTCAGCGTCCCGGACAATCTGTATATTCGCTTCAACGGAATCCGTGGCGGCAATGACCAGCGCGGCGCCTTTTAAATCCCCCGGCTGGTAAAAGCGGCAAAGGTGGTGGATTTGACGGGCATGGACAAGTTCTTTAAGTTTTACGGTTAAATCGGGGCTTATTAAGACCACATTGGCGCCAGTTTCGATCAGAGAAAGCGTTTTCCGCTCCGCAACCGGTCCTCCACCGACGACGATGACGACACGGTTTTCCAGATTGACGAAAATAGGGTAATAACGCATGGGAGCGGTTTTACAGCGAAGGGAACAATTGGTCGATCTGTTCCCGGTAACGGGTTTGAGGGTCTTTTTTTAACAATTGGGAAAAAATCTCTTTAGCTTTTTCCAATTCACCTGTTTTTTGGTAAGATGACCCAAGGTAAAAGAGGGCATCGTTGGTTTTATTTGATTCCGGATATTCTTTAAGAATCTGATTCATCCGCGCTAAAGCGGCGGGGTAAGCGCCTTTCTTATAATAAAAATAACCGATATAAAATTCACGATTTGCGAGTTTAATTTTTAATTCATTAATATACGGTTCCGCTTTTTGGGCATAGAGACTTTGGGGAGCTTCGGCCACCAGATTTTGAAAAACGGCCAACGCCTTTTGAATCGGTTCGAGGTCCCGGTCAATCGTTTTAATCTGATGGTAATAACAGAGGCCGATCCGGAATTTTGCCAAATGGGCAAGGCGGTCGATGGGATGAAGATCCAGGAAGCGCTGATATTCCACAAGGGCAGATTCATACTCCTCCTTGGCATAGTAGGTTTCCGCGCGCTTGATTAACGTATTGGCGTCAAACGTTTTTTCCAGGTCTTCCTGAGGGGTTTCAGAAAGTTTTTCATCGATTCCTAACAGCGAGCGGAGTTCAGGCCCGATTTCATCTTTCTGCGGGCTTGCGCACCCATTGAAAAGGAAAAGGGCAAAAATCAAGACAAAGAAAAAGGAACCGTTACAGAAGGCAGAGTACAAGACAGCGCTTGAATTTTTCATAAGGTTTAAAACTTAACAAATCCATCAGGAAACTTCAATCCATTTTTTCTTCCCGTCGATGAATATTTGACTTTACTCTTTGGTCGGCTTACTATGCCGGAGTATTCCTGCTTTTTTAATTCCAATTAGGTTACACTTAAATAAAGTGAAGCAACCGGCTAAGCCGGTGCGTAACACGGGGTTCGGGGGCATCGGAGGATTTCACGGAGTGAAACCGGACGGGCCCCTGAATATAATAAGATAAGGATTTGATATGCCTTTTAGCGCTCTCAAGCTTCACCCAAACCTTCTCAAAGGCTTAAAGGACCTGGGTTTTGTCCGCCCGACCCCTATCCAGGCCGACGCCATTCCACCCGCGCTCGCAGGTCAGGATGTCCTGGCCTGCGCTTCGACCGGGAGCGGCAAGACTGCCGCTTTTCTTTTGCCGATCCTCCACCGGCTGATTGACAAGCCTCGCGGGGCCACTCGGGCCCTTGTTCTCACCCCCACCCGCGAACTTGCGGCGCAAATCCTCGAAGATTTAAATGACCTTGCGGTACACACTCCGATCACCGGTGCGGCAGTTTTCGGCGGTGTAGGAATGGGGCCTCAGGAGCACGCTTTCAGGAGCGGGGTTGACGTCCTCATTGCAACGCCGGGTCGTCTGCTCGATCATTTCAGGTCCCCTTATGCGAAACTCAATGGGCTTGAATTTTTGGTCCTTGATGAGGCGGATCGGATGCTCGATATGGGCTTTCTCCCGGATATCCGCCGTATCCTGCGCCATATTCCTTTACATAGGCAAACGTTTTTCTTTAGTGCCACGATGCCCGGGTCGATCATGGCCCTTACACGGGAACTGCTCCGCACCCCGGCAATGATAAACCTCGAACGTCAGGCTGCCCCGGCGGTTGGAATTACCCAGGCCGTTTACCCGGTTCCTCAGGAGCTCAAATCGGCGTTATTCCTCGCTCTCCTCCAGCGCGGAGAGATGAAGGAGGCGCTTGTTTTCACGCGCACGAAGCACCGCGCCAACCGGCTCGCGGATTACCTGGTTCGGCAGGGCATCATGGCCGAGCGGATCCACGGGAACCGTTCGCAGGCCCAGCGGACCGCGGCGCTTGCCGGATTCAAGAGTGGAAAGTACCGGGTTCTGGTGGCAACGGATATCGCCGCCCGCGGCATCGACATTAATGCGCTCGGCCATGTGGTGAACTTCGATGTACCGAAAGCGCCCGAGGATTATATTCATCGCGTTGGCCGGACCGGCCGCGCAGAGGAGACCGGCGACGCGTTTACCTTTGTGTCGCCGGAGGAGGAGAGTGAACTCCGAAGCATCGAAAAAGCCGTTGGTAAAAGGCTGCCCCGGGTGACCGTGCCCGATTTTGACTATGCCGCCCGCCCTGCGGGACGACTTGAAGTTCCGCTGAATGAACGCATTGCCGCTATCCGCGCCAGAAAGGCGGAGGATCGCACCCGGGCAAAGGCCAAGGCCGGCCGCCGGACCACCCATCCGTCGCCGGGGCAGCCGAGGCCCAACGGGCCGCGGCCGGGCGGCGCCAGGCCCGGAGCATCCGAAGCCGGGCGCCGTAGCTCCGGTCCGGGGAGAAGCGGAAGACCGAGATAATGACCGGGTTCAAAGGGGACCTTCTTTATTGAAATTTAAAAAAGAGTTTTTGAGCCGCTCTATGCTATAATGCCCGGCATGAATCCTCACACCGTGATCCGGGGAACAGGCTCCTATCTGCCCGAGCAGGTGATTTCAAATCAATTCCTTGCCAAAAAGTTAAACATTTCGGAAAGTCAGATCATTAAAAAAACAGGCGTTCATGAACGAAGATGGGCGTCAGAAAAAGAGGCTTCGTCCGATCTGGCCACGATTGCTTCTTTAAAAGCGCTTAAGGTCGCCGGAATTCAAGGAAAAGAACTTGATATCATTGTCTTTTCTTCGACCTCGCCGGATATGACCTTTCCCTCTTCCGCCGTTCTTCTTCAAAAAAATGTAGGGGCGGGAAAGATTCCGGCCTTTGATATTCAGGCATCGTGTTCCGGGTTTGTCTACGCGCTTACCATCGCGGACAATCATTTAAAGCAAACCGGGGCAAGGTTTGCTTTAGTGGCTTCAGGTGAGGTAAAATCGAAGACGCTGAATCTTGGGGATCCGGGAACCGCTATTTTATTTGGTGACGGGGGAGGAGCTGTTGTCCTTGCAAAAACCCGGAAAAAAGAAGGGTTTTTGTCGTTTCATCTTCATTCCGATGGGAGAAAACACGATTTTATCCAGCTTCCCGCAGGAGGGTCGAGGCTTCCTTCCAGCCCAGAAACCCTTAAAAAAAGTCTTCATTCAATCCAAATGAAAGGGCTTTCGGTATACCGGAGCGCTGTCCTTTATTTCGAGCAGGTCATTCAAGAAGTTTTGGACGAGCAGGGTATTAAATTAAGCGAGATTGATCTGTTTGTCTTTCACCAGGCCAATTTCAGGCTTCTGGAGAAGGTTATGAAAAATCTGAAGATTCCCAAAGAAAAGGTGGAGCTGACCATCCAACAGTATGGAAATACGTCGTCAGCTTCCATTCCTATTACGCTGGACCAGGCGGTTTCAAAAAAAAAGATAAAAAAGGGTGACCTGCTGTTACTGGCCTCTTTTGGAGGCGGGGTCACGTGGGCATCGACCCTGTACAGGTGGTGAAATGAGAAAAATCAGAAGACGGATTAAAGAAGCCAGGCGAGACATGACAGGAAAGCTCCAGGTGCATCCTGAGGGCTACGGGTTTGTCCTTTCCGGGGTTTCCGGGGAACCGGATGTTTATATTTCCCGAAACCGGATGCTCGATGCCATGAACGGGGACAGGGTTCAAATTCGGATCGAAGGAAAGAATAGAAAAGGAAAACCCGAAGGGAAAATTGTCCGGGTCGTTGAAAGAGGCCATACTCAGGTTGTTGGAAAATATATCCAAACCGAAACAGGGGGATGGGTCACTCCCAACGACAGAAAAATGGTTCACGATCTTTATATCCCGGCGCTTTATGAACTTCGTCCGGAAGTGGGTGAGATGGTGGTGGCTGAAATTACGGCCTATCCTTCTTTTGGGAAGGGCCCGGAAGGGAAGATTATTAAAATCCTTGGTGAGGCATATGCTCCATTTCTCGATACCTCGATGATTATGGAGGAATTTAATCTACCCAGGGAATTTTTGTCTGCCACGCTTGAGGAAGCAGGGTTCCTGCCGTCTGAAGTGAATGAAAAAATGGCGGCCGGGAGGAAGGACATGCGTAAAGTTGTCACCCTGACGATTGATGGAGAGCATGCCAAAGATTTTGATGACGCGGTTTCCGCGGAACACCTCCCCAACAATCAGATTCGCCTCGGCGTTCACATCGCGGATGTCAGCGCTTATGTCCCCTGGGGGAGTCCCATGGATAAGGAGGCCTATCAGAGAGGGACCTCGGTTTATTTTCCCGATAAAGTGGTTCCGATGTTCCCTGAAGCGCTTTCAAATGGAATTTGCAGTCTGAATCCGCAGGTGGATCGGTTAACCTATTCCGTGGAAATGGTTTTTGATGAACATGGGGAGCGGGTCGATTATGAAATCTACGAAAGCGTGATCCACAGCCATGCGAGAATGACTTATACGGAGGTGTGGGAGATTCTAAACGGCCCCGGAAGGTCTTCTCTCAGGAAGAAAGAACTTCTCGATACCATTTTCATTTTAAAGGATCTGGCTCTAAAGCTTAAAAACAAACGGTTTAAGAGAGGGAGCATCGATTTTGATCTTCCCGAGCCGCAAATCTTAATCGATATTAACGGGGAGATCACGTCGATTTTAAAAGAAGAACGGAACCTGGCGCACCGTATTATCGAGGAGTGCATGCTCGCGGCCAATGAAACGGTGGCAGAACATATGGCAAAACTGGAACTCCCCTTTATCTACAGGATTCATGAGAACCCCTCTCCTGAAAAAATTGAGGATTTTAGATTTTTTATTTCAAGCCTTGGTTTTTCTCTCAAAGGTTCCCCCAAAAAAGTCACCCCAAAATCGTTTCAGGAGGTTTTGGATCAGGTCAAAGGAAAGGCTGAAGAGAGGGTCGTCAACCACCTGATGCTCCGATCCATGAAGCAGGCCATTTATTCGACGGAAAATCCCGGACATTTTGGTCTGGCGGCGGAATACTATGCGCATTTCACCTCTCCTATTCGAAGATACCCCGATCTGATGGTCCATCGACTCCTGAAAATGGCTCAAAAAAAAGAGTATTCCCCTAAAAAAGCGGGGATCTATAAAAAGGAGTTGCCTGAAATCGCAAGCCATTGTTCCGCCCAGGAAAGAATATCGGTCGACGCCGAGCGGCAGGTGGTTGCTTTGAAAAAAGTCCGGTTTATGGATAACAAGCTCGGGGAGGAGTTTGAAGGACATATTACCGGAGTGACCTCCTTCGGGCTTTTTATTGAATTGAACGATATTTTTGTCGAAGGGTTGGTTCATATCTCGTCGCTGGAAGATCATTACCTCTATGAGGCAAAAAAGCACTCCCTGGTTGGGGCAAGGTTCCGGAATGTGTTTCGACTCGGTGATCCGATAAAGGTCAGGGTGGAAAAAGTAAGCCTTGAAAAGACCAGCGATAGACTTCGCACCCACTTATTAATCATGTCATTGCGAGCACCGAAGGGTGCGTGGCAATCTTATCGTAAAGTCTTGAGATTGCTTCACTTTGTTCGCAATGACAGCTTTCTAACTCTGTTCTTGGGTATAGTAATCGTTCAGTCAACGGTTCTCAAGCGCCTGGAACGCCATGGCATACCAGGCACTTTCGTCAATGCCTACCCTTCACTGAAGGGTTACGTTCTATATATAGATTAATTTTAAGGTTTACCCCTTCCTGTTGTGTTTTTTCTTGTTTTTTTAACTTATTCATGATAAATAATAAACGTTTTTTGTGTATCAACTTCGGAGATTAACGGTATGCGCTTAAAAAAAATCGAGATCCTGGGATTTAAGTCTTTTTGCGACAAGACGACGATTAACTTCCAATCGGGTGTGACCGCCGTTGTGGGGCCTAACGGATGCGGAAAGAGCAACATTGCCGATGCCATACTATGGGTTCTGGGGGAGCAGAGCGCTAAAACCCTCCGTGGTGAAAAGATGGAAGATGTTATTTTTAACGGGACGGAAAGCCGGAAAAGTCTTGGATTGTCGGAAGTCAATCTGACGCTGGGCGACATTGCCACCGGTCAGTTATCAGGGGATTTTAGCGAATATCAGGAATTAACAATCACCCGGCGGCTTTACCGATCCGGGGAAAGTGATTATTTAATCAACAAAATTCAGTGTCGGCTGAAGGATATTCGGGATCTTTTAATTGATACCGGTGCGGGGGCAAAAGGACATACGATTATCGAGCAGGGGAAGGTCGATGAGATTTTAAATTCTTCTCCGGCCAGACGAAGGGAAATCATTGAAGAGACGGCGGGGATCTCAAAGTACAAAATCCGTCGGAATGAGGCTTTACGGAAGCTTGACGCTACCCAGCAGAACCTTCTTCGGGTTCGGGACATTATGGGCGAGGTTAAAAAGCAGATGAATTCCCTGGACCGGCAGGCACGAAAGGCCGAACGGTATCAGGCAGTCAATCAGGAGATGAAAAAGCTTGAAGCGGCTTTGTCGGTTTACGAAGGAAAGGCGCTCGAGGCGGCGGCTCAGGAATTAAAAAAAGAACTCGATGAATATGAAATCAAAACAATAGGATTGGATACCAAACTGACTCAAATGGATTTCGAGATTGAACAGGCCCGTTTACAGATCGTTGAAAAAGAAAACGAACTCAATCGTTTCATCCAGAATATCAGTGAAAAAGAGGGGCAAATTCAAAAGCAAGAGAGTCGAATTTTGCTCCTCGAGTCGCAGCTGACCGAATGGAAAGAACAGGCCAGACAGGCTCTTGAAGAACGCGCGCGGTATCAAGCTTCTTTCGCGGAGATGGAAAATAAAAAGAACGACTTAAAAAAAGCACATGAAGCCGTTAATATTTTACTGGTCGAAAAAGAAAAACTTCTCCGCGAAAAAGAGAGAGAAGACCATGACCTGTTTGAAAAAGTGAACCGGCACCGGATTGAATTTGACGCCGAAAATTCCAATTTCACCCGAATCATTACAGAAACTGGAAATCTGGCCGCCCGCATGGCGACCCATTCTTCACGCCGTGAAGAAATCCAGAAAAGGCTGGAAAAAGAGTCTGGCGAATGCGAGGAGGTGCGCCGCCACCTCTTAAACTCGAAGTCGCTTGAGTCAGAGGAGCTTAATAAGCAGACCCGTCTTGCGGAAGCGTTTGAGCAAATGGTGACGGAGCGCTTGAGGCTGGAAGAAGAGTTGAAGTCTCTACAGGCTGAATCTCACGGTGTAGGAGAAGCTCTGTCTCAAAAGAAGGAAAAGCTTCATTCCAGCCGCGCGCGGTTAGAATCATTAAATGATCTTCAAAAAAACCGGGTTGGATATTGGCAGGGAATAAAATCACTTTTAAAGGGAAAAGAAACCGGGGAAATTACAGTTGATTTGAAGGGGTGTGTGGCCGATTTCATTGAAGTTCAGCCCCAGTTTGAAAAAGCCATTGAATCGGTATTAAATGAAAAACTTCAAGGGATTTTGGTCAATTCAGTGGTCGAAAGTCATGATTTGATTCAATACCTGAAATCTAAAAATTTTGGAAAAGGATTATTCATATTAAGGGAGCCTCGCCTGTTAAGAGGGGAACCCTGGATTGAAAAAAATGAAGCTGTTTTTGGTCCCGCCCTCGAAAAGGTGATATGTAAACCTGGCTATGAAAAAGTCGTCGAATCGCTGCTGGGTCATGTTGTCATTGTAAAAGATTTAATGACGGCCTATGCCCTCTGGGAACAAAACGGAGGACCGTTTACCTTTGTGACCCTGGAAGGAGAGGTCATTGAAGGTTCCGGTATGATTTGGGGCGGATCTAAAGAAAACGGCGGCGGAGGTCTTCTTCAAAGGCAGAGAGAAATTAAAGAATTACAAAATGACGTCAACCAGTTTTCGCTTGAGCTTAAGCAGATGGATGAAGAGCAGGCACAACTCCAATCACGGGTGCAAACGCTGATTCAACAGAAGAAAAACCAGGAAGAGGCCCTCCATCAGTTAGAAATTGAAAAGACGATGCAGGCAAACCTGCTTGAAAAGCTCAGACATGATTGTGAGCGATTTGAAGCCCGGGAAGCTCAACTGAAAAAAGAGATGGAAAAGGGATTCGAATCGATTTCTTTGATTGACAGGGACGCTCAATTGTTGCAGGTAGAAAGTCTTACGATCCAGGAATCCAAAATTCAACTGGAAGAACGGCTTGCCGGCTTGAAACGTTCCCTTCAGGAAAAAATGACCGAGAAAGACCAGCTTGCCGTTCAACTCACGGAAATAAAAATCGAGGCAACGTCCCTCAAGAGCAAGGTGAATCACACCCTCCTTAATTTAAACGAATTGGAGAATTCACAAAAAGACGCCGCCGCAAAAATCGCTTTTAAAGAAGAAACCGCTTTGAACCTGGAGATCAAGCAAAACGGGGCCCTTTTGGAAAAAAAGACGGTTCTTCAAACCATTTCTGAGCTTAACCAGGATTTGGGCCTGATTAAAAGCCAAAAGACAGTCCTTGTTGAAGATCATGAAGTCTTGATTAACAATTTAAGGACCAAAGAAGACGCCTATCGCCTCAATCGAAAAGAAATTGACGAGGCGGTCAAAAAGAAAAATGATTTAGAGGTCAAGTGGACCGAGGTTCGGATAAAACTGGAACATATCGATCAATTTTTGCAGACCCACTATCAAACAACGCTCCAAAACGCTATGCAGGAAGAATATCCGGAGCTCGAGTATGAATTGGCCAAAACCACCCTTTCAGAGTTAAAGGCGAAAATTGACCAGATCGGGCCCGTGAATGTGACGGCCATTGATGAATTTAAAGAATTAGAGGAAAGATTTAATTTTCTTACGGCACAGGAAGGCGATTTAACGCAATCGATTCAGTCCCTTCAGGAGGCCATTCAAAAAATCAATAAAACGACCCGGATTCTTTTCAATGAAACCTTCGTCGCGCTCAATCAAAAATTTATGGAAGTATTTGTGTCGTTTTTTGAAGGCGGGAAGGCCGAACTCATTTTATTGGATGACAGCAATCCTTTTGAGTCGGGGGTGGATATTATTGTTCAGCCGCCCGGTAAAAAGGTGAGAAATGTATCGATGCTTTCAGGGGGAGAAAAGGCGCTTACGGCGATTGCCCTTTTGTTTGCCAGTTTCTTGATTCATCCGAGCCCTTTTTGTATTCTCGACGAAATCGATGCCCCGCTTGATGAAGAAAATATCAGGCGTTTTACGACGGTGCTTAAAAAAATGACCGATCATTCCCAGTTTATTGTCATTACCCACAATAAACGAACCATGGAGATTGCGGATATTCTCTACGGGGTGACCCAGGAAGAACCGGGGATTTCCAGGCTGATTTCCGTCCGAATGAATCATGCGGGGGCGCCTCAAGAGTTACAGCCGGTTGTAGCATCATAAACTTATCTCATCGTCTTGCCCGCCTTCCGGTTTTTAGAAATATCCGTTCATCCCCTCCCCTGATCCTGGCCACAGTTCTAAAGCTACGGATAAAACTGGGGGTGGACAAGATATCCCCAGGAGATAGGATTTGTAACTCCTTGTTTTGCCTGTCATCGCGAGCGCCCGCAGGGTGCGTGGCGATCTCGGCTCAAGATGGCGAGATTGCTTCGCTTCGCTCGCAATGACAACTTTCTATCGCTGTTCTAGGGATATCACAGTAGCTTGACAGACGAAAATTCTTTTTGGTACCATTTGACTTAGGGATAGAGATAACCCATTATTAATTAAGCATAGCTTCGCTGCGGGGTCGCTTGCGAGCAAGCTTTGTGGGAGGGGTGTAGATGAAAGTCTCGATAGGACGTATTGGGGACAAAGGTTTGGACGCGATTCTGGATAAAGAGGAATTGCTTGAAAAGATGAGTGATGAGCGGGCCAGAAAAGAATATATTAAAGATCACTTTTATCATGGGACCAAACGTCTGAAGGGGGTTATCCTAACATCTTCTAAAAAGAAATAAATTCAGTTCACCTGGTCAGATAAAATTCACCTGGCATATCGACGACGCAAAGACCTTCGGTCGCCGTGGTCTGGCAGGCTCTTTCTGTGATCACGACAGGAGAATCGGAAGTTTCACGAAACGAAATTGCGCAATTTTTACATTCTCCGTTCCAGCAGAACTTGTTCCGGGTTCGAAGCATTTCTAAGTCCTGAAATACATAAAGGAGCTTGTCTTTTGGGACAAGATAAGGCTTCCCCATGATGGTAATGGTGACGTTTTCCGTCGATATTCCCATAACTTTGCTCATATGTATTAAGCTTAACAAATAGATGGAGTTTGGCAACTCAGTTTATCTGGAGGATTTTACTCCGGCCCTTTTACACAGTGAAAGGAGCTTACAGTGACTGCAATGAGGGGATACAGGTTTGCAAAGATTCTGGCCAAAGGCTACGAGCAGGTCATTGTAAATCTTCCAATGACGTTTGGGAAGTTTTTGCCGGAGGACTATTTCGCTTTCATCGGGCGTCTTTGTTTTAATAAACCCAAACCGGTTGGAAATACGGTGCACATGGGTATCGACGCAAATGCCGTATTGATCATAACCAAGCGTTAAGACGAGATTCGCCGTTTTTCTTCCGACCCCTTTCAACGTCAGGAGGTCTTCCAGATTGCCGGGAACTTTGGAATGGAACCGATTGATTAGATCGTTACACGTGTGAAGAATTGATTTGGCTTTGGTTTTATAAAAACCGACCGGATAGATGGCTTTTTCAATCTGAGCCGGAGAAAGCTTTATCATTTCTTCGGGGGTGGAGGCAAGGGTGAAAAGCCTGTTGGACGCCTCAAACGTTGTTTTGTCTTTCGTTCTCAAACTAAGGATGGTCGAAATAAGAACCAGAAAGGGATCTCTGGACTCATTGGCGATGACGCCGACAACAGGGATTTTCCACTGTTTGATTTCTTTTTTTAGAATTGAAACCGCTTTATTAATTCCGGCAAGATCCATTTTTAACGACGGGAGTTTTTGGATTATTCCTCGGGAGGAGAGAGCAAAGCCTCGTAAAACTCAGACCTTCTGTCTTCAAAAAGATGATTGTACCTGTTGATCGATTTTTTCTTTGCTTCCGCGGGATTGATTTCCATAATTTGCATCTCACTCTTTTCGCTTGAAGCCCGGTAGAGAACCTCTCCTTTAGGGCTGACGATTTGACTCATGCCGATGTAGGTGAGGCGTTCTTTCCCTTCCCGTTCCTCGAAACCCACCCGATTGGCGGTGATGGCAAAAACCCTGTTTTCAAGACAACGGGTAATCATGGCCTGGGGACAGTGCGGAAGGACAAGATTGGAGGGGTGGCAGATAATGTCTGCGCCAGCCAGGGCTAGAACGCGGAATACCTCCGGGAAAAACCAATCAAAACAGATCATCATGCCAATCTGGGCTTTGCCGATGTCGTGGACCTTCAGGTGTTTGTTACCCGGGGAAAACCAAAGTTTCTCTTCATAAAAAAGGTGGATTTTACGATAGACATCGATAAAACCTGAAGGGCCGACGAGAATAGACGAATTAAAAAATAATTTACCCTTTTTCTCAGGCAATCCGGCGACGATATACATTTTTTTCTGTTTGGCAATTCTGATTAATCTTTTGGTCGTATAGCCGTCCGGGATTTCTTCTGAAAGGGAAGAAACTTCTGATTTGGAGGTAAACTGGTACCCGGAGTTAAAAAACTCAGGAAGGACGATCAGGTCGGCATTTGCGGAAGAGAGCATTTCGATCACTTCATCAACGTTTGCCTTTTTCTCGCCAAAACCCGGCCGGGTTTGAATAAACCCGATTTTAATCCAATTTTTCATGCCATTTGTCCTCAAAAAAGGGTAGCATACCTATTACAAATAAAACAATAGATTTGGATTTTTAATTATGATGAAATAAGGGGTAAAGGAGACCCCATGAGAAGAATAAAATGACGATGGACCCCATTCTGAAAGAAATCAAAGCGCTTCGGGAGCAAATCAATCATCATAATTATCTTTATTATATCTTAAATCAGCCTTCCATTTCCGATGCCGAGTATGATCGGTTTTTCAAACAGCTCGTTGAACTTGAAAAAAAATATCCGGAATTTCTTGCCCCCGATTCTCCGACCCAACGGGTGGGCGCCCCTTTAGAAAGCCTGGGCAAGACGGTTCTTCATGATCTTCCGATGCTAAGCCTTGACAATGCGTTTTCTGAAGAGGAGGCGCTTGAGTTTGATAAACGAGTTCGAAAGGTGATCCAAAGGGAGGAAATTGAATACGTCGTCGAACCGAAATATGACGGCGTCTCCTCCTCTTTAGTTTATGAGAACGGTCTTTTTACCCGGGGATCGACCAGGGGAGATGGATTTAGGGGAGAAGATATCACCGGCAATTTGAGAACCATTCAGACGATCCCGCTGCGTCTCAGAAAAATGCCCGGGCTCGAAGGCTCCGACGCCCCATTTCCCCGGCACATTGAAATCCGCGGTGAAGTTCTAATCCCAAAAGAGGTTTTTAAGGAGATCAACCGAATTCAGGCCGAAAACGGCCTCCCGATATTTGCCAACCCCAGGAACTCGGCTTCCGGGTCATTAAGGCAGTTAGACCCCGCGATTACCGCCCGGAGGAACCTTCATTTCTATGCATGGGGAACAGGCAAAGTCGAGGGGGCCCGATTTCATTCCCAGATCGGACTTCTCAATCAGTTGAAAGAATGGGGATTTAGGGTGTCTCCTGAGATGACCCTCTGTCCGTCAATCGAAGCCGCCGTTCAGAAACATCATCAGATTGAAACCGGGAGAAAAGAAATGACCTTTGATATCGACGGCGTGGTCATCAAGGTCAATAAAATAGACGATCAGCAAAAACTCGGAGAAACTGCCCGTCATCCGAGGTGGGGGCTGGCCTATAAATTTAAACCGATGCAAATGACGACCCGAATTCTGAAGATCGAGGTTCAGGTCGGACGGACCGGTATTTTAACCCCTGTCGCTATTTTAGAGCCGGTGGAAATCGGCGGGGTTACCGTTTCGAGGGCGACCCTCCATACCGAGGGAGAGATGCTTGAAAAAAATGTCCTGGTCGGAGATACCGTATTCGTCGAACGGGCGGGGGACGTTATTCCGGAAGTGATTAAACCGGTTGTTGAAAAACGGACAGGACAGGAAACTCCTTTCCATATGCCTTTAGAATGTCCCGTCTGTCATGCCGCCGTAGAAAAGGAGGGGGCCTATCTTTTTTGTATTAATCTCTCCTGTCCGGCACAGATTCAGGGAAAAATTGTCCATCTCTGCTCCAGAAAAGGATTCGATATCGCGGGTTTAGGCAAGAAAAAGGTCGACCAGCTTTATGAAAACGGGTTATTAAAAAATCTCTCAGATATTTTTTATTTAAAATCAAAAAAAGACGAACTGGTAAGGCTTCCCGGATGGGAAGAAAAGTCAACCCAAAACCTGATCGAACAAATTGAGAAATCCAAAAGAATTTCTTTTTCCCGTTTTCTCTATTCTTTAAGTATACGAGGTATCGGTTCCTCGGTTGGTAAAATTTTAAGTCAGCATTTTGGATCGCTCGATCGTTTGGAGAACGGGGCCCAGGAAGAGTTGACCGGTATCTTTGGCATTGGGCCGGAGCTGGCAAATAATATCGTCCATTTTTTTTATGAAGAGAGGAACCGGGAGACCATCGCCCGTATTTTGAAAGCCGGGGTCCAAATTGAATATGAGGCTGTTCCCGTCAAAGGAATCTGGGCAGGGAAAAAGGTCGTAATTACAGGGACTTTTAAATCTCATTCTAGGGAGGAACTGACCGAAAAAATTGAAAAAGAAGGGGGGGAGGTCACTTCTTCGGTCAGTTCTAAAACCCATTTTATTTTGGCAGGTGAAAACCCGGGTTCGAAACTGGATAAAGCCAGGGCGTTGGAAGTCAGGGTCCTCTCCGAAGAGGAGTTCCTTGAAATGGTGAAAGAGTAGTCCTGCCCACGAATTGCGGCATGACCCAAGAACAGAGTTAGAAAGCTGTCATTGCGAACAAAGTGAAGCAATCTTAAGACTTTACGATAAGATTGCCACGCACCCTTCGGTGCTCGCAATGACATGATTAATAAGTGGGTGCGAAGTCTATCGCTGGTCTTGGGGCACGACAAGAAACGGGATTTTGTGTTTATAGTGAAATCATGTTAGAGTCTTCAGTATGAGTGTGAAATTTAAAGATTATTATGAAGTCCTGGGGGTCAAAAAGGATGCTTCCGCTCAGGAGATTAAGTCTGCTTTCCGAAAACTTGCCCGTAAACATCATCCTGATTTGGCCAGCCCTGCCCAAAAAAAATCGTCGGAAGAAAAGTTTAAAGAGATTAATGAAGCGAATGAAGTTTTGAGCGATCCGGAAAAGCGGAAAAAATACGATTTTTTAGGAGCCAACTACCGCGAGGGAATGGAGTTTACTCCTCCTGGTTTCGGAGCTGGCGGGGAAGGATTTCGCACATCTGATTTTGGCGCTGAATTTGGCGGAATGGGAGCTTTTAGCGACTTTTTTGAAGCTGTTTTTGGTTCGCAGAGGGGGCGCGAGGGCCATCGGCAAACGGCTGCCCACCAGAGAAGAACCGTTAGAGGAGAGGATGTTCAAGCCGAAATTGAACTGACCCTGGAAGAGGCCCACCGCGGCGGGATAAAAAAGATAACCATCGATTTGGGATATGGCCGAAAACATCTCGAAGTCAATATCCCGCCAGGCGTTCGGGAGGAGTCGAAAATCCGGCTTGCCGGCCAGGGACATCCCGATGGAGGAAATCCCGGCGATCTCTATTTAATCGTAAAACTAAAACCCCATCCTCTGTTTAAAATCGAGGGGGATGATATTATCCTGACCCAATTGATTTATCCGTGGGATGCTGTTTTTGGGACAGACCTTGAAATTGCAACGCTTGATGGGACCGTTAGGTTAAAAATTCCCGCCGGAAGCAAAAGTGGACAAAAATTACGGGTGAAAGAAAAGGGACTCCAAAAGAAAAAAGGAGAAAGAGGGGACTTCTACGTTGTCCTTCAAATCGTCCTTCCTGAAAAAATAACGGAAAAAGAAAAAGAACTCTACCATCAGCTTAAGACCCTTTCTTCAAAATAATTAAAAAGAAAAGAAAGTTTCGTCATGGGATATATTCTTGCTCTGGATCAAGGGACGACCAGTTCCCGCGCCATTCTTTTTAATCAAAAGGGAGAGATTGTTTCATCCGCATTCCGGGAGGTGGCCCAGATTTATCCCCAGGCCGGATGGGTTGAACATAATCCGGCGGAAATTTGGAACTCTCAAATCTCTTCCGCAAAAGAGGCTGTTATTAAAGGAGGAATTTCTCCCCGGGAAATTCTTACGATTGGGATCACGAACCAGAGAGAAACCACGATTCTCTGGGATAGATTAACCGGCGAACCTCTTTACAATGCGATTGTCTGGCAGTGCCGCCGGAGCAGCCCGCTTTGTCATCAACTCAAGGCGGAAGGTTTCGCCGGACCCATCCGGAAGAAAACCGGGCTTGTGGTTGACGCTTACTTTTCTGCCACTAAAATCAAGTGGCTGATCGAGAACATTCCTGAAATTCAAAAAAAAGCAAAGAAAGGAGAAGCGCTCTTTGGCACGGTGAATAGCTGGCTGCTATATCAGTTAACCGGGAAAAAAGTTCACGCGACAGATTACTCCAATGCCTCCCGTACCATGCTTTTTAATATCCACAAACTTTCATGGGATCAGGAGCTTCTTGAAAGGTTTGGCATCCCGGTTTCGATACTTCCGGAAGTAAAAAACTCCTCCGAAATTTATGGATACACCCATCCTGATTTATTCGAGGGAGTGTCTATTCCAATTTCGGGAATGGCCGGGGACCAGCACGCGGCGCTTTTTGGCCAGGGCGCTTTTCAAAAAGGTAGCGGGAAAAATACCTACGGGACAGGATGTTTTCTTCTGATGAATACGGGAGACCAGCCTGTCGTTTCAAAAACCGGGCTTCTCACAACGATTGCCTGGGGGCTTGAAAATAAAATCACCTATGCCCTGGAAGGGTCTGTTTTTATAGGCGGAGCGGTGATTCAGTGGTTAAGGGATGAGTTGAAAATTATTCAGAACGCGGCTGAAAGCGAGGATCTTGCCCTTTCCCTTAAAAATAACGGCGGCGTCTATCTCGTTCCAGCCTTTGTAGGCCTTGGGGCTCCTTACTGGGATATGGAGGCCAGGGGCATTATCGTCGGACTGACCCGGGGCGCCGGCCGGGCACATATCGCGAGGGCGGCCCTGGAATCGATTGCTTACCAGGTAAAAGATCTCATGACGGTTATGGAACAAGACTCTGGATTCTCTTTACAAGACCTCCGGGTAGACGGAGGAGCGGTAAAAAATAATTTTTTAATGCAGTTTCAATCAGACATGATAAACACACCGCTTATCAGACCCAAAGTCACTGAAACGACTGCAATGGGCGCCGCGTATTTGGCGGGCCTGGCTGTTGGATTTTGGAAAAATTTAGAAGAAATTCAAAAAAACTGGCAGGAGGAACGGCGGTTTCTTCCTTCTATGGGGGAAACCCAAAGAAATCAATATTACAATGAATGGAAAAGGGCAGTGGAAAAATCAAGATGAGGAGCTTTATTTGGGTGAGGCAAAACCCCACCAAACTGACATTGTCTAAGAACCTGTACGTTTTGAGGGTAGCACCTACAACTAAACACTTCCGCTCTAATAAAAAATTGACTATTACCGTTAGCTATCGACGGTGTTTTCAAAATTGTGCTGATACTTGAGTGCTGGAAGAACTTTGATGGTCTCGTAAAAAGTTTGTTCAATGTGATGGGATGAAAATATTCGATAAAATGTTCATTTTCCCCTTTATTTTCAATGAGTTTTGTGGTAAATAACTTCTTAATTTCATCCTCCTAAGGAGTCCTGATGATCCATA
>JACOTA010000066.1 GCA_016178585.1 Nitrospirota bacterium | reverse complement strand
GTCGGGAATGAGATGGACCGTCAAAGGCGCCAATGCGATTATCGCCCTGCGCTGCTGCCAGATCAGCGGCCGGTGGGAGGAGTTTTGGGGAAATCGGGCAACCGGGTGAGAAGTTTACCCATAAATTTGTCTCACACCCGTTCAATCATGGCCGATTATTGTTTCGAAAATGCATGCGTCATCGCTAACAAATAGAACGGTTATCGTTGGAAAATTATGATTGTCTCCCCATTTTTGCTGGAAAACTTGAAGTCCCTCTTTTCGCCATATTCTCGGGATTGATATAATTTATTTTCATAATTTTACTCTTTTATTTATAAATTTTTAGCGGCGAATTCTCATTTCCCTTCGTATGCCTGCTTTAATTTTTCAATATCAAATTTTTTCATTTTGAGAAACGCTTCAGTTACTCGCGCCACCTTTTTCGCGTCTTTGTTCTTGAGCATATCGTCCATAACCGTGGGAACAATCTGCCACGAGAGGCCATATTTGTCTTTGAGCCAGCCGCACTGTCCTGCCTTTGGGTCCGCGGAGAGTTTCTCCCAGTAGTAATCAATCTCTTCTTGAGTTTCACAATTCACCACGAACGATATCGCCTCGTTGAATTTGAAAAGCGGTCCGGCGCTCATCAGGGTAAATTCTTGACCCAACAGTTCAATGGTGACAATCTCGACCGTTCCCGAAGGGGTATCATGAAGCGTTGTTGTATTCTTGATTTTTGAGTCTTTGAAGACGGACGTATAGAACTCGGCCGCCGATTTGGCTTCTTTGTCAAACCATAAAAAGGGAGTGATTTTTTGCATAAGTTTATTTTCCTTTCTCTTTTGGATTCAATCCATTGGGCACAGGCCAGCGACTTTAGAAAAGAAATAACATACCTTTTGGTATGTAGTCAAGAAAAATGATAGAATGAATACGGTATGAAAAAATCGCCGAAAATAAGATCACGGGATCCAGTAAAGACCCGCGCCAGGATCCTCGAAGTTGCTTTTACGGAAATCCTCAAGGGCGGTTTTCAAGGCGTTAGCATTGATCAAATCGTCGACAAGACCCAAATGACAAAAGGGGCCTTTTTTCACCACTTTCCAACCAAACAAGCTTTAGGATATGCCCTCGTAGATGAGATTTTGAGTGAAATGGTTCTTGATCGATGGATCCGTCCACTAGAAGAATACGACAACCCCATTGAAGGCATTGTAAAGGTCCTGAAGAAAGTGATTGACGCGACTCCCGATGAGCACATTCCTCTCGGCTGTCCTTTGAACAACCTGATTCAAGAAATGTCGTCGGTTGATCCGGTATTCCGGGACAAACTCAGAGATGTTCTTGAGCTCTGGATGGATGGCATAGAAGGCTATCTTCGAAAAGCCAAACAACGAGGATTCTTGAAGAAAGAAATTAATCCGAGGCAACTGGCGGAGTTTATCGTGATGAATCACGAGGGAGCCTTCGGTATGACTAAAAGCTTGAGAGATCGAAAAGTGTTTAGATCTCTGCACGCCATGCTCAAGAGTTATCTGGATAGTGCGACAATTGCAAAGTAAGTTTTTTTGAGTGTTGATGTTACTCAGCGTTTCTTTTTTCCGTGCTTTCGATTCAAATGCTCTGCCAATGCATCCAACTTTGAGTTCCAAAATGCTTCAAATTCATCAACCCAGGTTGAAACATTTCTTAGAGGCTTCGGGTGGAGGCGGTAAATCCTTTGTCTTCCATTTCTTTTTTCTGAAACCAATTCCGCTTTTTTTAATATTTTAAGATGTTGGGAAATTGCTGCGAACGACATACCGAATGGTTCAACAAGCTCACTTGCCGGTTTCTCACCCCCCTTAAGGAGAACGAGAATGGTCCTCCTTGCAGGGTGGGAAATTGCGTGAAATACATCATTTTTCTGTAGCGGTCGCATGATTGACATTTCCCTCGCAAAAGTTAATCAATCCAATAATAGTCAACGCCGAATCTAAAGTTATTTCCATCCCGGGTATAGACGCTGGACCTCACCGAATCGACTCATCCAATCTGGAAGTGGTTTCCTGTCAAGCTGGGCTGCCAACCGATCGAGGAAGGTGTGGAGGCCAGGAGTGAAACCTAGCGCCGTTTGTTTCGTCAGTCTTCGATATGTCACCGTGACAACCGTAGAGGCTCCTGAAGCCACCAGCTCCCATCTGACAACGGCATCTTCTCCAATTGGGAGCTCTGTCCGTGGTGCCACCTTCCACTCGTATTCAAAGATGCAGGGAGGTTCCCAGGCTAAAATTCTTCCAACAGAGTGAAATTGTGCAGGGCCAGAAACCAGATCTACCGTACCTCCTGGGCGAGCATCGATCTTGAATGAACTCATGAACCAAGATTTAACCTGTTCTGGATCAGTAATCGCATCCCAGACGAGATTGATCGCGTGTGGATATATTCTGTTAAAAACGAGCGTCGCATGGTCGCCCTCGGCGCACATCTTGCCAAGCGCTGTAGTTGGCATCTCGTCATCTGGTTTCCTTGTCATGGCCCCTCCTTAAGAATTCCATATTAATATGATCCCTTTAATTATAATTAAGTATTATCTTAAATGTCAAATAATATTTTAGTAATTACTTAAATAATTAATTTTAGTTGAAAAATAAATTTGATTCCATAATGGAATACAAGGGATATATTGGGTATGCGGAATTTGATGATGAAACGGATTTATTTCACGGTGAAGTAATAAATACACGGGACGTCATTACCTTTCAAGGTACATCGGTCAAAGAACTCAAACTTGAGTTCAAAAAATCTATCGATGTGTACCTCAATTTTTGTGCAAGGCACGGCAAGGAGCCGGATAAACCATTTTCCGGCAGGCGAACGAACGATTAAATGTCATCTATTGTTTTCTTGCTTTTCGTAGCCATGTGTTCCAAGACTCACGGATAGCGATTTAGAAAAAACATAAAACTATATTGTGAAAGTCAATCAATAAGTAGTGTCCCGGAATTTTCGTACTGTAATTTTGTGCCTGGTGTGACACGTTCGTGCAATCTGGACCTTGTTGGGGCATCGTCAGCCCATCTGTTCCGCTATTGACTTGATGTTGCTGACCGAGCGCCAGTTCCGCGCCGTCCCGGACATACCAAGCGATTTTTCAATGCGTGCGAAAAGCTTTGACCTCGCAATACCTTCGGGCGCATGAAGGTAGAAAATCTTCCCCTTGAGAGCAAATCGTTCGCTATCTTTCTTGATGTTTTGAAGGGTGATCAGATCTGGGCTCTCTGGCACGGAGGCCAGGAAAGTCAGATGCAGGGTCTTTGGCTCGGATTCCGCTTTCGGATAGGGGTTCGACTCAACAGCATCTTTCAGCTCATCCCATTTCAATATAATCACATGTGGAGCAAAACCATGACCACTCCGGATCGCGACTCCGATTCTGTCAGAAAGTTCTGAAGCGCCTGTTTTCTTGCTCTGAAAAACAGCGTTACCGCTTTGAATGTAGGTCTTGACATTGTTCAGACCTAATTTTTCCAGTAGACAGACCCATTCCTTCATCGGCAACAAGTTGGCGATGATCTCGGTTCCCGTTTGCGGCACGTCAACCTTATCGCTCTTACCATAATTAAACCGGTTATAGGCAAAGACCATGCTGATCGTTTTAACTTCCGGAAAGATTCTGCCCCATGAAGTGTCGATGTCGGCTCCGTAACCGCTCAAAAATACTATAACCGGATTCCCTTCACCGGCCATCACATACTCCAGTTTAGGGCCGCCGATATCAGCAGTTTTTTTCTCAGCTAACGGTTTCACCATAGCAATCGAGCACCCTGTGAGGCTTAGTGGAATCAATAGTAACAAATAACGCATCGCCATATCGTTCTTACCCGATCTGGTATTGAAATGGTTAACTTCCGCGTTAACCGTCGTGACGGCAACGGGCCGCTATGCCTTCAAGTGCTGGGTGATTGACCAGTGGGTCTGAATGATACGCCAGCTACCGTTCTGGCGCTGATACACTTCCGTACAATTCCAGCGCATCTGCGTTTCTCCGGTATACGAAACGTAGTTAAACGTCAGAACAGCCACATCACCGCACATCTGGACGACCGGGTTAATGATCTCATCACGGTCAATTCGAACTTGCCCCCGGAGGAGCTCGTAATAGCGAGTGAGCGCCTCCAGACCATTCAGGCGACGCTCTAAAAAGGGATCAAAATAAACCACCTCGGGGACGGATATCTCCAAATAACCGGAGGGGTCTCCCTTGCCCCATCGGTCTAAGGCCCCTCGTTCCATAGCAATAATGGTTGCGGCTACATCCGATTCATTATTCATGATAATATCTCCTTTGACCTCCGGCTAACTATAAAACTCACAAAAAAAGCAAAAAAAGGGACCAGGTCTATTTTATTGTCAATCTCCTGAAAATTTACTTCGTCAGCCCGCTTACTGACGTAAAGCAATAATATCAACTAAGTGGCCTATTCCCTATTCGGGTTTACGTGCGTGTTGAAAGAGTTGTTGGGCGTATTCTGTGAACGTGCCTTGCCGCCCGAAACAATCCAACGAAGAATCTTTACCCAAAGTGACCATGATTGTATTTTTGGCGGTAACCCGAGTGCTACTTGCGCCGTAGCAAGAGAGTCCTCCATCAAGGCGTCATGCATTGGCCGATAAACCAAAGGCCACGACCATATAGCGGGGCCACAGGTATTCATTTTCAGTGTATGCCTTAGGACAACTGGTAGTTTATAGCCGTTCACAATTTCGTATCCATGAAAACCATCGAAGCCTTTCGGGCCAGTGAAATGAAATTTGATTGATTTGCCCGGTATGTACTCCTCGACAAAGTACCTTATTGGGCCATGTCCACCCTTTGCACCAACTCCAAGCGAGCGGTCAAGTTCCATACGCGGCCATACATGTTTTGGCCACAACCGATCTTCTTTAGACGCAAGTAAATCAATGAGCGCGCCAATTTGTATCGGGTCCGCTTCAAGCCCACGCTCATGAATATTGAGTACTTTCATCTGATTTTCTCTGTTACGCCCAACGCAGAACCAAGTCGTAAGAAATTTAAAATTATTAATTTTACTACCTGAATCTTGTTTCTGGATAGTAACAAATCGAATTACAGATAGCAATTCTATCGCTATTACGATCTCGATTTTTGTTCAGAGTTTAAAATTCAGCCATTAAACCGATAAAAGGGATCATCTCATAGAGGGTTTGGACTTTTTGAACCAGCTTGTTCTGTGAATTGGTTTCATAAGAGACACCCGCGGGATTTAAGTGATTATAAAGGTTCCAGATTTCAAGGTAATAGGTCATCATCCAGGTGTTGTATACTTTTTTGTATTCGACCCGAAGATCCAGTTGATGGGTCGCGTCCAGTCTGGCCGAGTTGACCGGACCAAATACCAGATCATATTGATTGGTGGCGGTATTAAAGGAGCTGTCCACTAACGGCGTATAAGGGGTTCCCGAAATATACCGCCACCTTCCCCCCATATTCCACCGTTCATTCATCTGGTAACTTCCAACCAGCGTCAGGGTGTGAGGCCGTTCATATTCCGATATCCGCCAATCTTGACGATCATCTTTCAATCGGCCTTGAAGATAAGAATAGGAAATCCATCCGAAAAACCGGTCGGTTAATTTATGGCGAAGAAAAATTTCGGCTCCGGCCGCATATCCAATGCCTGAATTATCGAAATTCATCCCCGGCTGAGCCGAGGGAACAAACAGAAAGTCCATGGTTTTATAATAGACCTGAAAATCGAGATCGACACCTCCATTGAGATCCTGTTCATATCCCACGACATAATGAGTCGATCGGCTGGAACCGATTCCCGGCGTCCCATAACCCTCAATAAACTCCCCGTTTCGATCAGGCCATTCAAAATAATGTCCATACGACGCTTTTATCCGCTGATTCTTCCTGAACTTGTATAGAGCCGAAATTCTAGGGCTTAAATCTCGTGCCTCCGTCGGGCCAAAATAATCGAGCCGTCCCCCCAGGGTAAGGTCAAACACCGGAGTCAGGTGGAGGGTATCCGCCAGATAAAAATCTCCTCCTTCCGCCTTTTCGGAAAGATGCGCCGTTTTAGGGATTGAATTAGAAAAGGTGCAGTTTGGATCTGAGGGGGGACAGGGAACGGGAATAAATAGATCAACCGCTAAATTAGCATGGCCCCCTTCGACGCCAAAGGCAAAATATTGCTTTCCCAGATCATAAGTCAAATCTTCTTTTAACCTGAGTTGATCTGAATCGACATCAACAGACCGGATTGCTCCGATATTAAAGTGGGTGGCGTTGTTATCATGAAATAGGGTTAATATGGAACTTAACCGCGGGGTTAAGATTGATTTTAAGGTGATCCCCTGATCATGAAAACTAACAGCGGAGTTAAAATTGTCCAATAAGGGGTCCCGGGGATTAGGTTTTTTAGATTTAAAAGAAAACCCGTCATAAGAACCAAAAACAAGAAATGAAATTTCATTCTGATCCGAAAAATGATGATTGAATTTTGCCTGATAATCGTTAAAAACAGGAATAAATGTCCCCTCGTCCGAGGAGGGGATGTAATATTCCAAGAGCCCTTTTCTCCCGGAAAGGTATAGCGTAGAATCTTTTCCGACCGGACCTTCTACCCTTCCCTCCATCTGCACCGGGCTGGTATTTATTTTCGCGCCAAACCGGTCTTGCCGGCCATTTCGGCTTGTCATATCAATCACCGCGCCCATGGCGTCGCCGAACCGCGCCTCAAATCCCCCCGCGAAAAAATCAAGCGTCTGGATTAAATCGGGATTAATGGTACTATCTAAACCGGTAAAATGGAGAGGTAGAAAAACGGGAACCCGGTCAAGGAAAACCACATTATCAAAGGGTCCGGAACCCCGGGCATAAAAGTAGCCATTTCCAGCCGGAGCAGGGGTGACTCCTGGAAGGGCCTGAACGGCAAGTATGGGGTCGCCACCGGTTCCTGGAATTTTTTTGATCTCTTCCCGGTCGAGCGTCTGGCGCCCGGGATCCGGCGCTTTTCTGGCTTCTTCAACGACCGTCTCAAACCCGCCCGTTTTTTCCGGCTCCAGGTAATAGGTCTGAGACAACTCGATCCCGCTTTTAATCACAATCGAAAGATCCTCAATTTTTTTATATGAAATCGCTACAATAATGAAACGGTAAGTTCCTGGGAAAATATTTTCGATTGAAAAATTCCCCTGTTCGTCGGTAGAGGCTGTATATCCTCCGGGCTCTAAAAAGAGATTAGCGCCCGCAACCGGTATTTTTGTTCCTTTCTCCACCAGATTTCCATGGAATTTTCCCGTATTTTCAACCGGTTTTGCTTCTTCAGCAAAGCTGGTTCCAGAAATACTCATGACCAATAGACAAAAGAATAATCCCTTCATATTAAAGCTTTTCTCCAGCCAAAGTTGTTAATCCGTTAATTTAAACTTTATTGAATATTGAATGATCACCGGCACCTGTTTTTCCCCCACATAGGCGGGTTCAAACAGAAATTGTTTCATCGCTTCAATGGCGGCTTCTTCAAATCCGTTACCGGCTCCCCGGATGATCCTGACTTTTAACACCTCCCCTTTTTCCGAAAGCCTTACTTCTAACAAGACAGCGGCCTCTTTTTGAAGGCTTTTGGCAAGTTGAGGATAAGCGGGTTTGACCTCTTTTAGAACAGCCGGCAACCGGGTCACCTTAAATAATGGAGCATATGCCGGTTCCTGTGGAATTAGTAAAGAGGAAGTTCCGCCCGGGTTTTGATCTGATTTTAATTTTCCGGAGGTTTCCGACAGATTCGAATCTTGTGAGGATTCGGGCAGGGTGGGGCCGGGAGAAGGGTTCGACGGAACAGGTTCAGTTTTTGGTTCGGGAGGAGGTTCCTGTTTTTTGATCATCGCAGGGGCTGGAACTGAACGAGGACGATGAATGGAGACCAGAGGGGATGGTCTTTTTTTGACCTGCGGAGATAGCTGTTGAGCATCAGGATGGAGTATCACAATTTCCACTGGATTCGTAACAGGGTAAGGGGATTTTATTCGTTGAATAAGAGTTCCCAACAAAACAAGATGAAAACCTAAAGAAATGAATATAAAAACAACATCTTTTCTTGCCTGTTTGAATCCCTGACTCCCTATCATAGAAGTAACTAAGGTTTTTCTTTCTCCATCATCAGGCCAAAGCGGGTTAATCCGTTCTGGCGGGCCAGATCGATCAAGGTCACAATCTTTCCATATTCTGATCGGGTATCGGCCTGAATGAACACTTGCATGTCAGGATCTTTTTGAGCATCCTCTTTAAAAAGGAGAGCAAGGGTTTGCTCTGTCACAGATTGTTTGTTGAGAAAAAGCCTTCCGTCTTTTTCGACCGTAATGACAATAGGAGAGAGTGGAGCCGCTTGAGCTGTTTGGCCTTTGGGAAGGTTCAGGCGCAAAATCGGAGGGATTAAAAAAGAGGTTGTCACCATAAAAATAATCAATAGGACCAATGAAATATCGACCAATGGAATGATATTAATTCCGGTCAAAAGATTTTCTTCTTCGGTGTCGGGAATCAGGGATTTTCTAAGCAAAAGAGTCTCTCATTCCGGTTTCTTTAAAAAGATTAAAAGGGTTAGCGCAACCTGCTCCATCTGTTGTTTGATCTGCCGGGCGCGTCGTTGAAAATAGTTATAGGCAATCACTGCCGGAATGGCGACAAAGAGCCCAAACGCTGTGGTAATCAACGCCTCGGCAATTCCCATCATTACCACACTGGGACCTCCTGAACCGGCGATAGAAATATCATAAAATGCTTTTATGATTCCAAGAACCGTTCCTAACAGACCGATAAACGGGGCATTGTTTCCCAGAGTTCCCAGAAATAAAAGACGTTTTTCAAACTGTTTTTGTTCAATTATCAGCCCGGCGACGAACTTTTGTTCAATGATTTCAAGAGAGAGGGGCCATTCATTAAGCGCAGATTTGACCATCCGTGCGTCCGGAAATGACGACGGGAGACTGCGAACTGTATCGACGACTTTACCCTTTGAAATCCCTTTTTGCAATTCGATTTTCTGGCTTTCAGGCATCAATCGGTTAGCCTGAAAATAAAAAAATCTTTCAAAAATAATGGCAATCGATAAAATACTGAGCCCAAACAAGAGGTACATGATCCATACCCCGCCTATGGCGCTGAGGCCTAAAAAAGTTTGTTGAATTCCCATCGGGTGCCTTCATCCTTTTTTTACACTTTATTTTTCAGTCGGCTTCGTCGGACTTTTTCAATTCCGCAATATTACAGCAAATCCCCAGGTTGAAAATCAAGATATTCCTGGAGTGTATTTACAATGACTTTGCACCATTAAACTAAAAATGATTGGCGACAAATTCGGGACATCATCGCCCGCCGGTGTTTTAGTTCAGCATTTTAACGTTTTTCAATATCACCACTGATCATCTCATCCGCAGCTCCTGAACCACAATATCGTTGAATTGATTGGGCTCCTCGAACGGAATGTTGTGGGCAGAATTCTCGAACCAGATGAGTTTTTTGTAAGGCCCTTTGAGAGTTTCAAAATATTCGGCTGCGAGGGTTGCGTCCGCGTGGCAGTCGTAACGGCCAAGTAGAAAGTAGACAGGGACTTCGATACGTGGAGCGGAACGCGACAAATCAAGGTCGAGCAGTTCTTTGTTCATCACAGTCAGCGAGACCTTGTTAGCGTGAAAAAAACGCGGCAACTCCCACGGCTTTACCAGTCCTCCGAAAAAGCCTCGGAGCAGCAGCAAGGTGCGGTTTGGTTGGATATGGAACACACCTCCAAATTTATTGCTTAGGTCCTCCACTTCGAGCAGCTGTTCCACTGTCCCATAAGGTGGCTGGCCAATTTCAAGGAGACGCGATTGCGCTCGGTAGTCGCTTCGGCGCTTCGCTTCTGTACTCACGAAGTCATACTCCTTTTGTTGTCCAGCGAGCCCGTTGACAAGAGGTGAAATGGCAAAAAGGGCTTCAACTTTCTCCGGGTGTTCACGGGTGTAAAGAACCCCCAATGTCGCACCCCAAGAATGCCCCATGAGAACGATCTTCCCTCGACCTAGACTCTGCCGTAGGTGATCGACAATCGCATCCAGATCTTTGATGTGTTGAGCGATTGTCAGCCGCGCTGGATCCGATTGTGGACTGAAAGAGCGACCTGTACCACGCTGGTCCCAATAAATAACCACGAAGTGACGTTCGAGATCCCTATTGAAGTACTGAAAGAGCGGTCCTTCCGGCCCGCCTGGGCCGCCGTGAAGCCACAGCACCACCGGTGCACGTCGATCTTGACCGCGGGTCAAAAGATAAAGTTCTGCACCGTCCACGTTAAACCGTTCAGTCAAATCAATCTCTTGCGGCCTGGCGTTCGGTTTTGTAAGGGTGCATGAGCCTATGACAAGAAACAACGCCAAAAACGAAAAGCTAAGGGTGCCAATACGACAAGATCGAGTCTTCCCGTGAATCCTTAGAGTCATCTGTAATTCTCTCGCCTAAGTTTCGCCAGCTACGAAAACGGGAAGGCTCTATTAATCAATATCTTCGGTTGGCCTAACCAAGTCCATAGGCCTTCTTTAAGTTCTCCAGTATCATCCGAACCAGAACGAACGCTAGGAAATAATTCTCCATTATTTTCAGTGACTCGAAAATTTGTTACTGACTGCAAAAAACAGGGAATAAACTAATTTAAGACCACTATGTGAATTTATTCCGAAATTCTGAAACGTATTGATTCTGCGAATGTTTTTTCACAGAAATAAGTGCTTTTAATCAAGTAGGGTATTACTTACCGAGTGAACCGATAAAATACGCAAGCCCAAAAGCCATAGCGAGATTTGCTAGAAAAATACCAATGAGACCCTTCGGGTTTGGTTTTTGTTTTGCTTGCGTTTCCGCATCGGTAGAACCGTTGAGTTTCGCCAATTGCTTACCGAAAAGGGCGACATACGCACCGCCAAGAACAAAACTCGCGACAGCAGCGGAAATAATGACGAGGTAATTAAAAGCGCCTGCTTCCATATAATTATGGGTTATTCATTTTTAATTTCCCGCCCAACAACACAAAAAGTGGCCCAGTTATTGCGAGGGTGACCGTATACCAATGATTGCCCAAATGCCATCCATCAATCAGCCCAGCGATACCACCAATTCCGCCGAGAACCATAAGGGCGTAGACATGACGTATGGGGTTTTGCGGAGCCCATAGCACTGTTACGTACCCGCCAACCACCGTATAGATACTGCGATAAAAAAGTGCGAGTGCAAGCATCCATGTCACATACGCGCCAGGATTAGATTGCGGAGGAAAAATGCCGAGTGATTCAAAGACATAATCTGTTCCAATTGATAAAATAGCAACTGTAATGAAACCAGCATCGACGGTTCCGATACTTTTGAAAATGTTCTTATTCATATATTTGTTTATTAGTTATTATTTTTTAATACACTCAAATTGTGAATGTATTCAAAGCGACTAAGGGGAACGATTTTCGTATATGCCCATGTGCTGTACATGTCCTGTCCGCCAAATTCTTTTGGCGCACGCATACAGACGATGGACTTTCCACCCTCGCGAAAATCTATTATCACGGAAGGACACGAGAAGCAATCGGGTCCCCCCCACCATCGCATGACAAGTTCGGGATCAGTCCATACTTTCCACGCCAACTATACAAAGGCTTGAACGATGAAAAAATAATCAAAGACGACAGCAATCAATACCCAAATAAAAGCCAGTAGCGCATAATACTGAAGCGAATCTGCTTTTATTTTTTTCAGTAATACCCAAAGCGTGATAGCGATGCCAACCGGCATAATAATCCAGCCAACCACGGATACCGGAACAAAAGAAAAAAGAATTATGCCGAGAACATAACCAATAAGCCAGAGAATGAATCCCCAACCAAGCATGTCTTTAAATCTTGGATCGGACAGATAAATTTCATGGTGCAAGCCATTCTCGACAAAATTATTCAATTCCATCATCTTTCTCATTTCCACAATGGTTCCCGGCTCGGTGGCGTAAGGACCGATATGCAAAACTTGAATACATTTTCCTTCAGTTATCTTCTCAAAGAGAATATCTTTAAGTAAATCAACTTTTTTCTTTTTCATGACTTCCACCCTTGCCTTCTCTGTGATTTCTGAAGTAACAAAATCGGGGAGCCGAATAAGTAATTTCCAGTACCATTCTTGCCGAGGCACTTCTAAGGGAGGCTTATTTGATTTTACCCACCAAAGACCTTCAAGTTTTGCTACGGCAAAATCTTTGCCCGATTTTTTACATATACTTTTTATACCATAGGCAAATGGGTATAGAGCTTGAACTGCTTCAGTAAACATTTTTCCCGCCGGCTCACCCTTGCCCTCTATTGTAAGGTAAGGAATTTCAAAAAACTCAACCATCTGTGGTTTTGTTTTAGCCGTATAGTAAATTTTGTCTTCTTCTGCTAAGTCGATTTTTGTAGCCATAATTATTTCACCAAATCTTCCATTGGAACATCTAACGCTTTAGCGATCTTGGCGACCGTCTGCACGCTTGGCTTGACGACAAAATCACTCTGCAACCACCTTCAGCGTTACTATTTGATTTAATATACATATGTTTTATGGTATCAAGTTGGGGATCTCATCGAAAACAGATACGATCCACCCACTCGAAAATCGCTTTTTATAACCGGAGCAGTATAATCTTTTGGAATCCAACTTCTTTAAGATTCGACAACGGTTTTAAGATTCTGAATGCCTTGGTTAAACTGATCGCCCAGCATTTTGTCGCAATTGATGAAGATACTGACCAACTTGGAAAGAAAGTTATTGTCACCAGACATTGTCCATGTGAACAGAGTCCCTTGATCTTTTGGATTCAATTTATATTGAACAATATTTGTGGCCTTAAGCGGGCGTAACATCATCAACTTGATCTCGACTTGCTGGTTAGGGATGACATTGATAATTTCAAGTCGCCCAGACCCCACATCGCTGTTGCCATCAAATTCCATAATCGATCCCACGCCCGTCTCAGGTCCTGAGTAACTCTTTTTCATACTTGGATCAATTTTTTCATACGGATTCCACTCACTTCCTGATTTGAAGCTAATTAAGTAAGGGTATATTTCTTCAGAACTCGCATTAATCAGGCCGCTTCTTTCATAGCGAAACGTGCCAGGGCGAGAAGCCACAAATGCTGCAAACGCTAGAACGACTATTCCCAAAGCAATAAGAAATACTTTAAGCATGATGACCTCCAATTTCGATTGTGGAACTGCCGATTGGGCACAGGCCAGTGACTTGAGAAAAAGAAATAACATACTTATTGGTATGTAGTCAAGAAAAATGATAAAATTAATATGATATGAAAAAATCTCCGAAAATAAGATCAAGAGACCCGGTAAAAACCCGAGCCAGGATTCTCGAAGTTGCTTTTATGGAAATCCTCAAGGGCGGTTTTCAAGGGGTTAGCATTGATCAAATCGTCGACAAGACCCAAATGACAAAAGGGGCCTTTTTTCACCACTTTCCAACAAAACAAGCTTTAGGATACGCTCTCGTAGATGAGACTTTGAGTGAAATGGTTCTTGATCGATGGATCCGTCCACTGGAAAAATACGACAACCCTATTGAAGGCATTGTAAAGGTCCTGAAGAAAGTGATTGACGCGACTCCCGATGAGCACATTCCTCTCGGTTGTCCTTTGAACAACCTGATTCAAGAAATGTCGTCGGTTGACCCGGTATTCCGGGACAAACTCAGAGATGTTCTTGAGCTCTGGATTGATGGCATAGAAGGCTATCTTCGAAAAGCCAAACGGCGAGGATTCTTGAAGAAAGAAATCAATCCGAGGCAACTGGCAGAGTTCATTGTGATGAATCACGAGGGAGCCTTTGGTATGACCAAGAGCTTGAGGGATCGACGCGATTTTTTGATTGACAAGAAAGGCAAAAGATGGCTACTCTGAAGATGCTTTGAGGTGGGAATGAACGCTTCGTTGGGGTATTGGGCCTGCCGCCTCAAAAGAAAATACCTATCAGAAAAAAAGTGTCCAAACTATAAATCCAATCTCCCCCATGATCTCGTATTAGGTCTCAGGGGGGGCTTTATGTTATTGGTGCCTGTGGAGACAAAGAGACGAGTCCATGAGCAGGAATGGGGACAACTGATCGCCCAAACTGCCCAGGGCGATCAGGCCGCGTTCGCCACGCTCTACGATCAAACCAGCCCCCAAGTCTACGGACTGGTCCTGAAGATTCTCGGCAATCGCGAAGCAGCAGAAGAAGTGACGTTGGACGTCTATACACAGGCCTGGCGTCAGGCCCATAGCTACGATGAAACGCGGGGTACGCCGGGTGCCTGGCTGATGACCCTCGCTCGTACGAGGGCGATCGATCGGTACCGTGCCGGGGCAGGCGAGCGTGGACGCCTTGAATCACTGGATACGGTCGAGTTTTTTGCGAGCGACTCCGAGACACCGGAGCAGTATCTGGCGGGGCAAGAACGCCGAAGGTATGTGCAACAGGCTATGACGTTACTCACCGCTGAACAGCGGCAAGCCATCGCCCTCGCCTATTTCTATGGGCTGAGCCAAAGCGAAATCGCGGACAAGCTGAAACTCCCTCTGGGGACTGTGAAAACAAGAATGCGATTGGGTATGATCAAGCTGCGCGAGGCGCTCGCGCCCTACGAAGAAGGACTGATCTCATGACCGAGGTTCGGCTGACACAAGAATTGGAAGAGCAGGCGGCGCTCCATGCCCTCGGAGTTTTGGAGCATGACGATCGTCCGGCGTTTGCCGTTCGGCTCCAGGGGGAATCGCTTCCTCTGCGGCAGGCAGTAACGGCGTATCATGCGGTGACGGATGCCTTGGCGGATTCGGTGATCCCCGTTGTCCCACGCGCAGGACTGCGTGAACGGCTCTTGGCCACTGTGGCTCAGGAGGCAGCGCGCGAGACTGCGCAATTTGAGCGCGTGGCGAACGCACTGGCGCTGAATGCCGTGCCGGTTGCGCCTCGGGCTTCTCTCCGTGAACGGCTCTTGGCACGTGTCGAAGGACATATCGATGTAAAACTCGATCCGCTCAAAGGCTTGACCTTCGTCAAGGCTTCGGAGGGCATCTGGCAAGAGATGGCGCCAGGGATTTCGGTAAAAGCGCTCTTTTTCGATCCGGTCTCCCGTCGTGCCACCGCGCTTGTTCGTATTGAACCTGGAACCCGCTATGCTCCGCATCGTCATGTGGAGGCTGAGGAACTCTATGTGCTCGAAGGAGGCTGTTTCTGCGGGGGGCGAGAACTCAAACCCGGCGATTACCATCGTGCCGAATCCGATACTGAACATCACGATACGTCCTCAGATGAAGGCTGCCTGCTACTTGTCATTTCTTCTCCCCAAAACGAGATGTTGAGGTAGCTCTCTCTGAACTCGTGTTCCACCCGTCTAATGCCGTGCGATCTCGAAGTCCCCTTCAGAGTCACAGTCGGCGTTCTTCTCCTATGAATCCAGTTGGCTCGTGTAGAAAATAGAGTCAGAGTTGCTTTAGGGCGCCTTCTAATTTTTCTCGTGCTTGCTTATCGATCGCTTCGGTCTCCGCTTTTGCTTCTCCAGGAAGTTTTTTCATAACCTCTTCAATAGACCCGCCGTTTCTTTGAGAACGGATGTTGATCTGCCGAATGCGACCAATTCCACTTCGAATACAATTTTTTAAAATATAAATCCGAATAACCAAGAACAGAGTTAGAAAGCTGTCATTGCGAACAAAGTGAAGCAATCTCAAGACTTTACGATAAGATTGCCACGCACCCTTCGGTGCTCGCAATGACATGATTAATAAGTGGGTGCGAAGTCTATCGCTGGTCTTGGGATTGGACTCAAACCTTGACAATAAAAAGGAGGTGATAAATATGAAAATAGATCAATGGGCTCTCTGGACTTTCTTAACAGCCGGCTTATTTTCTGCCGGTTGCTCGGGTTCAAGTTCAGCCGGCGCGGGGTCTCCAGTTAAAGACGTTAATAATGATCAGCTTCAGGCTGTCTCGTACGATCTGACACCGGCTGAAAATAATCTGATCCTCTCGGGAGAATCCATGAACGCTCCCGCTTCAACCCCTGTATTAAGGGAAAAACCCTAATTATTAATTTACTGATTTTTCAAGGAGATAAAAATGTTTAACAGAATTAAAAAAGGAATTTTAATTTCCTTCCTGACCTTTTTAATGGCTTCTCCCTCATTTGGGGCAAGCCACCGGGAAGCCCCGTTGATCTCACTCGATCCGGCGGCGGATATTACTGATTTCTACGCTTTTGTCAGCTGGCAAAACCCGACTAAAGTGGTGTTTATCATGAATGTCATCCCAATGGAAAATCCAGCCAGCGGGCCGAATTTCTTTAATTTCGCTGACGATGTTTCCTATGAAATTCATATCGATAACAACAAAAACAATATTGCGGAAAATATTGTCTATCAGCTCCGTTTCAAGACCGAAGTCAGAAACCCTGGCGACCTGTTTCCTCTCGGTTTCGTCGCGGTTCCCGGCACCATTTCAGCGCTGGACGGATCCGGATCTGAGGGACTTCTCCTTCGCCAGAGCTATAGCGTAACGGAAACCAGGTATGGCCAGCCGCCACGAGACATCGGCACAGGAACGATGTACGCCGTCCCCTCCAATGTGGGTTCAAGAACGATCGCCGACTATCCGGGGCTTGCGGCTAAAGGAATCTATTCTCTCAGCAATGGTGGAAGAGTCTTCGCGGGCCAGCGTGACGATACCTTCTATATCGACCTGGGAGGAGCATTCGACACCTTAAATCTGCGCGTTTCTCCCATTCTTTCCCTGGCTGATGATGCCAATGACGCGGCAAACGTCGCTGGATCAGTCGACACTTTAAAAGGATTAAATGTGAATACCATCGCGATTGAGTTGCCGATTACCGAGATTCAGGGAACGATTAACGGAGCGGTCAATAAAGTCATTGGAGCATATGCATCCACAAGCAGACCTAAAGTGACGGTCATCAGACAAAAAAATACACGGCAAAACTCCGCGAGGTATGTCCAGGTTTCCAGGATGGGAAATCCTCTTGTCAACGAACTCATTATCGCAACTAAAGATAAAGATAACTGGAACGCGGTCTATGCGGAAGATGAAAGACAATTCCTTGATTATTATTGTAATTCGTCCCTTGCCACCGCCCTGAACTTGGTCTTCAGCACCTCTTTTCCAACGACCCATCGAAATGACCTTGCCAATACCCTCCTGAGGTACACCCCCTACGGTACAAATCTCTGCGGAACAATTACTACTGAGGATGAGGAACCTCTCGCCGATCTTCTCCGCCTCGATATGGGTGTTGCTCCTGTTCCGGCTGCGGATCAGCATCGGTTAGGGATCCTCGCTCATGACGTCTCCGGCGTTTCGACTCCGGATTATGGGGCATGGCCCAACGGCCGCCGGCCGAATGACGATGTCACCGATATCGCGCTTCGGGTTGTTGGGGGAGCGCTGACCAACCCATCCACACCCGGTCTGGGTGACGGCGTGAACTATAACAGCGGAGCCAACGGAGTGGTCGGAACGGATGTGACGGCGAATGGGATTTCGCTTAATTTCCCATTTCTTTCCACCCCATTCAGCGGAAGACCATAAAGGTCTGGTCGTTGAAAAACTACGCCAGGAAGTATTCCATTCACGTAGAACAGGGAGCAGACCGGGGGATTGACAGCGGAACGCGTTGTCACTTCCCCGGTTATCTTGAAAACTCTTTTACCCGGACACTCTGATATGAAAGCTCAAATCAAATTTTTTAAAAATTTTCTTCTTTTGATTCTGTTCATTCTGGCCCCGGCAACATGGATGCCGAAAGGGGCGGCGGCCGCGACACCCCTCGATCGTCAGATTGAACATCTTGAGGCAAGGGTCGCAAAGGTTCCACAGAAAATTGAATGGAGAAATGCGCTTGCGCGTCTCTATATTCAGAAAGGAAGAGAAACGGTGGACGCTCTTTATTTCAATCGCGCTGAAATCCTGTTGAAAAAAACCATGGCCGAGGATCCGAAAAATGGCGAGGCTATGGGTCTTCAGGCCTGGATATCCCTTTTTAAGCATGATTTTACGGCGGCGGCGAAGTCGGCGGGCATGGCCGTTCATGAACAGCCTCGGGAGAGCTTTTATTACGGCCTCTTAAGCGACGCCTATCTTGAACTGGGAGATTATAAAAAGGCGGCCGATTTTGCCCAGAAAATGGTCAATCTACGGCCCGATCAGGGGTCCTATAGCCGCTCGGCTCATCTCCGTTTTCTTTATGGCGATGCCGAAGGCGCCATCACGCTCTGGAAAACCGCGATTCGCGCGGGGGCCCCTTATGCCGAAAACACCGCCTGGTGCGAGGTTGAATTAGGCGACCTCTATTTCAATACTGGAAAGATAAAAGAGTCAGAAAGCGCCTATCAGGCTGCTTTAAAAATTTTTCCCGGCTATCATAGAGGTTTTGCCGGGATGGGTAAAATAAGAGAAAGCCAGGGGAAGATGGATGATGCGGAGGCTTTCTATCAAAAAGCCGTAGAGGTTGTCCCCTATCCGGCCTACATCGCGGCGCTTGGGGATATCGAAACAAGAATGGGAAAGATTCAAAGAGCAAAAGAACAATTCGCTCTCATTGAACATATCGCCCGTTTAGATACCCTTAATCAGGTTTTGTATAATAGAGATCTCGCCCTCTATTACGCGGAGCACCAGATCGACCCGCAAAAAGCGGTGCAGATAGCCGAAAAAGAGCTTGATGCCCGGCGCGACATTTATACCTATGATATTCTCTCCTGGGTTTATTACCAAAATAAAGATTATACCAAAGCAGATCATGCCGTGAAGAGGGCGTTAAAACTGGGGACGCCAGACGCCCGAATTTTGTTTCATGCCGGAATGATCTTTCTGGCAGAGGGAAAGAGAAAAGAGAGTAAAAGTTGCCTGGAGAAAGCTCTAAAATTAAATCCTTACTTTCACCCTGTTTATGCCAGATTAGCGGAAGAAACCCTAAAGTCCCCTGGCTAGCCAGCCGTAACCAGGATGGAGCGTATGATGAAACGATATCTTATTTTATTTTTGAGTTTAATCGGGGTTCTTGCCCATTTAGAATTATCAGAAGCCCATCCGATGGGAAATTTTTCTATTAACCACTATTCGGGGATTCAGGCAAGAGACAAAGGGATTGAAATTCGTTATATTCTTGATTTTGCGGAAATTCCAACCTTCCAGGAACGGCAGAAAATGGACACGGACCAAAATGGAACGATCACCCTCTCCGAACAAGAGGCTTATCTAATGATCAAGAGAGTGGAATTGACCAGGGGACTCACGCTTAAAATTAGCGGAAATGAAAAAAAACTAACGCCTCTTTCTCAGGAGATCAAGTTTCCGCCCGGATCGGGCGGGCTTCCCACTCTCCGGATTTCGATTGTCTACCAGGCCGAATCAAGCGTCCCGAGAAACGAAACGGCAGAGGTTTTCTATCAAGATAACAATTATGCGGGCCGGACGGGATGGAAAGAGGTTTCCGCGGCTGGAGATAAAGAAATTACGCTCGTGGGTTCCTCCGTTCCGATCTCAGGGAATGAGCTCCGTTCCTACCCGGAAAAAGAAATCAAAAGCCCTCCACAAACTCTGGATGCTCATTTTTACTATAAAACCGGGCCTTTGACCCAATCCGCTTC
Source organism: Nitrospirota bacterium (assembly GCA_016178585.1). Classification (NCBI taxonomy): domain Bacteria; kingdom Pseudomonadati; phylum Nitrospirota; species Nitrospirota bacterium. The sequence continues at coordinate 14,558 of JACOTA010000066.1, read as the reverse complement.
CTTTGGAAAAAACGGGGGCGCTAACGCCAGACCCATGAAGACCCCCACAGACAAGTTCACGGAGTTAATCAATGGGACATCCCCAAAGGGGGCGATGATCTGGGTCTCTTTGCTGATTGCCTTTGGCCTGGGGACTTTTCATGCTTTGTCTCCCGGCCATGGAAAGACGATTGTTGCCGGATACTTAATCGGATCCCGCGCCAAAGCGCGACACGTTTTTGCCCTTGGTTTAATCGTTACCCTTTCCCATACGGCCGGCGTCTTCATTTTGGGGTTCTTAACCCTTTATTTATCAAAATATATTCTTCCTGAACGGCTCTATCCCTGGCTGGGGCTTTTTTCCGGTCTGATGATTTTGGTCATCGGCGCGAGTCTGTTCATAAAAAGAATCCGTTCTTTAAACCGCCAGCAGACCCTCACGGACAGCCATCATAGGGAGCACGAAGATGGAGGCCATCACGCCCACTCTCATCACCATGGACATTCTCATTTATCACATCCTGACGGAAGCATCGGTTCGACCACTCTTCTGGGGTTGGGAATCAGCGGTGGAATTATCCCCTGTCCGTCCGCTCTGGTTGTTTTACTTGGCGCAATCGCTTTTCATCAGATTGTGTTTGGCCTTTTTTTGATTCTGGCGTTTAGCATGGGGCTTGCGAGCACTCTGATTGGAATCGGCATTCTGATGGTTTATCTAAAAGGGATGATCGGCAGATTTGAAAAATTCAGCCGGATAAATCGGATACTTCCCGCCCTCTCCGCGGCCGGTGTAGCCATGTTAGGGGGAATCATCGCCCTTGAAGCCTGGTTTCAGTAGGGGATTAAGTTATCATCCATGCCGCAAAGCGGCGTCGGTTGATGCGATCTGCCGGGCCATTTCCAGAATCCTGCTAGCTGTACGCCAGTTGCGCGCCGTGCCGAAAACACCGAGCGATTTTTCGATTCGCGAGAACGACTTTGATCGCGCAACTCCTTCGGGCGCGTGAAAGTAAAAAACTCTGCCCTTGAGCACGAAGCGCTCGCTCTCTTTCCGAATTTTATCGAGAGCGGCCAAATCCGGCGCTTTTGGCGTGCAGGTCAAGAAGGTCAGGTGCAATGCTTTGGGGTCTGAATCGGCTTCCGGGTAAGGGTTAGATGCAATCGCGCATTCCAACTCCTCCAGCCTCAAGAGAATCACTTCAGGGGCAAATCCATGGCTGCGCTTAATCCTGGCCTTGATCTTATCGGGAAGTTCTATTGCATCGGTTTCCTTGCCAAGAAAAACAGCGTTGCCGGTTTGTATATAGGTCTTGATGTTTCCGAGCCCCATACTTTCCAGCAGTTTCACCAAGTCCTTCATGGACAGTGAATTGACACCGCCGGCATTAATAGCCCTTAGTAGGGCAATGTAAGTGTTCATCCGATCTTGCTTTCTATGGCTACTGGTAAAAATTGCCTGCTGTTCTTTCACTTTTGCGAATGACAAGCTTTAGCCCGGACCATACATCACTGACAGCGCACACTTTAATGTCAACGAGCCCGAGTGGCAACGCGACTTCCCTTATGGTGTCTTCGGTGATGTCTGTTTCGACCTTTGACGCCTTCTTCGGCCAAGAGACCCACACGAACCCGGACTGCTCCAGTTGTTTGCGAAATCTCGCCAGATTTTGTTCCAAGAGTAAGCGCTTTGTGACGAAGAAATGCGCCGCCTGAACCGTTTTGGCAACCTTTGTAACGATATGAACACCCGCAGGCAGTTCACCAAGCCATGAGCGATATTCCTGCGGGGCATCAATGGCAACCAAAGTCATGGGCGGCTTGAGACCGAGCTTCTTGGGAAGCGAAGATCCAGAATATCCAGCCATGTTATTTCGCCTTTAGTTTCGGGTGCTCTTTCCAAGCGGGCAGAGTTTGCATGCGGGCCCGCGTGCGTCTTTCTACCTCAGCGCGCGGAGTTGACGGTTCTTTTCCGAACACCCACTGCACCATTCGCTCGAAACGCTCCTCGAACGTTTGTAGATTTCCCTTCTCGTCGACGCAATATTGGCAATACTTCCCGCCTGCTATCGGCATTCCACAGCTTTCGCATAGCACCTTGCCTTCCATATGCTCCTCCTTGTAATAAAAAAGATACCGCTTACTTTAAAGCCATCTTCCTGGATTTTTACTTCGTCAGTCCGCTTACTGACGTAACGCTATAATATCACCTCAGTAGACCTGATTTCATCCTATTTATTCTCTATTCTTCCATTGAGCTGATCGAAAATAACGGTTGCAACAAATAGTAAACTAGTTTACTATTGATCTCCTATCATTCATAGTCAGGAGGATGGCATGTGGAGTAAAACGTACAGCATAAAAACAAAAAAACTGAAAGCGGATCAAGTCTGGAAAGTATGGGCCGATGTCAATCAATGGCATGCCTGGCAGAACGACATTGAATATGCCAAATTAGTTGGCGAGTTTAAGACCGGCAATATCTTTTTGTTGAAACCGAAAGGGGGTCCAAAGGTGACGATTGAATTGATCAAAGTGGAGCCCAACAAAGCATTCACGGATTTAACTCGCTTTCCATTGGCCCGAATGTGCGGATCGCACGAATTTATCACGCAGGGCAACGAGATGGAGATCAAGACCACCGTGAGCATCGAAGGGTTCTTATCCTTCCTCTGGAGAAAGCTCGTGGCGGAGGATGTCGCGAAGGGAATGAAAGAGCAAACAGAAAAGCTGATTGAGCGGGCACTGAATGTCTGAGCCATCGCCCTTTAAGCATGATAAGGCGGATGAGAGCGCAGGTTTCCTGCTTTGGAAGATTACCACGTTGTGGCAGAGAAAACTTGCCGAAGTGCTCGGCGAGTTCGGCATCACTCAAACGCAATTCGCCATCATGGCTTCTCTCAGGTGGTTTGAGCAGACGCGTCAGCCGACGACCCAGGCGCATATTGTCGAACATGCGAAAATCGACAAAATGACAGTTTCAAAATCCATTAGACAGCTTGAGAAAAATGGGTTTGTCTTAAGAAAACAATCTCATTTAGACAGCAGAGCCGTCAATATCAGGTTCACGGGTCATGGAAAAAGAATCATCGCAAAAGCGATTGTAGCAATAGAAAACGCGGATCATGATTTTTTTTCCTGTTTAACCAGAAAGGAGCTTCGTATTTATAAATCGCTCACAATGACCGTTATCGCTAACGGCGACAAACTATCTTTCTGATTTTTCAATCCGAAGCCGGTTTGGCCACGCTCTCCCCATTACGCCAAGATCTCTCATGGCCCATCATTCCGGATTGCCTGCGGACTATCTCAAAGGAATGTGGGTCGAAAAACCGGATTCATTATCCCGATTGGTTGACACTCTTAAAGAAGAAAGCCTGGCGAGCCCGCCGCAGACTCAATACAAATATTCCAATCTTGATTTTAGTCTTTTAGGTCGAATCATTGAAAAAATAAGCGGAGAAGATTATGAAACGGCAATGCAACGCGATTTATTGCAACCTTTAGGGATGATTCATTCATCTTTCGGACTTATCCCTGATTTTGGAAACTATTATTCCAAAGGATACCGAGAGGGAAAAGAGATGCGTAGACTCTCTCTTCGGGATCTGCCGGCCGGTTCCATGCTTTCCAATGTCAGAGACATGGCGCAGTTTATGAGATTTATTTTTGCTGAAGGAAGTTCACAAGAGAGCCGGGTCCTGAATCCGGAAACCCTCAAAGAGATGTTTACCCCTCAATATCGTGGATTGGCTCTCGATTTTGGACATGAAATCGGGATGGCCTGGATGCTTAATGGACTGGAGGTATCAGGAGTGAGCAGAATCGCCTGGCATGACGGGGGATATCCTCCTTTCTTTGGAACCCTGACGGTATTACCGGAACAAAAACTAGGCGTGGTTATTCTGGCCAATACAGCCGAAGCACGAAGTTTTGGCAACCAGGTTAGCCTGAAAGCAATGGAATTGGCGCTTGAGGCCAAATATGGCATTCAGCCTCCTCAGCCTCCACCCCCGCCTCAATTTAAACCTGTTAAAGTCCCCATTCAAACGCTACAGAAATATGCCGGTGATTATGTGATTTTTGGAGGATTATCGGCCATTTCACAAAAAGGTGAGAAATTAAATGTCACAGCAATGGGAAACAGACTTGATCTTGTTCCCATAAATCATGATACGTTTATTCCTGCAAAGATGCTATTCGGCCTGATCTCCATCCCTTTAATGAACTATCCGGTTCAATTTGAAACCGTAGAAGGCCGGGATGTTGCCTTGTTAAAAGGATTGCCCGCCCCGTTTCCTTTTGAAAAAATACCGCACTATCTGGTTCCGGAAGCCTGGGTGAAGCGTCTGGGAGAATACCGGATGGAACATCCAGAGGAATTGTTCGAAATAAAGAAAATGTCTTTAAAATCGGAAGGAGGCGTTTTATTTCTAAACTTAAATTTGTCCAGTGAGCCCTTTGGAGTTAAAGATGCGGAAACAAGGTCGGCTTGTGGGGTCCAAGACCTACCCCACAGGTTTGGTTCAGCTGAGGTATCTGCGAAATGCAGATGCTTGATAAATCGCTCAACACGTCCGTGCAAAAGCGGGGCTTCGCACAGCTTTTTCACCACGGTTAGCCCAATCGTTAGGCTGAAAAAGTCTGCGATTCCACATTTTAAACGTTAGCCGTACAGGAGACAGGCAGGAGATATGAAGGTTCACGTTCTTCAGCATGTGCCTTTTGAAGGTCTCGGGAGTATCGAGGCCTGGCTGGCCGAGACAGGGGCAGATGTTCAATACACTCGCTTCTACGAGTCATCGGAACTGCCAAACCCTCGGACCGTTGACGTCGTGGTCGCGATGGGCGGCCCGATGAGTGTTAACGACGAACGGGAATATCCGTGGCTCAAGCAAGAAAAGCGGTTCCTTCAAGAGGCCGTTCGCCGGGGACAGTCGGTCGTGGGCGTTTGCCTGGGCGCCCAACTTATTGCAAGCGCGTTGGGCGCGCGGGTGTATGCCAATGCGGAGAAGGAAATCGGCTGGTTCCCGATCGAAGCCGTGGACGCTAACGGAGATGTGTTCCGCTTTCCTCGGCAAGTGCCAGTGTTTCACTGGCATGGCGAAACGTTTGATCTGCCTCCTGGCGCTGTGCGCCTCGCGAAAAGCTCCGTTTGCGAAAATCAGGCATTCCAGATCGGCAAGAACGTCATCGGGTTACAGTTCCATTTGGAAACAACGCCCCGGACAGCCGATTTACTTATTCGGAACTGCCGCGGCGAGTTGGGTGACGGCGTATATATTCAAACAGAACAGGCCATACGGGCGGCAACTGAATCTGCGTATGCCGAGATTAACAAGCTCATGGGCAAAGTACTGTCCTATATCACGGTCTAACATTTTTAATGGGGAGTGTTTGATTTTCCCCATAGCTCTTCGAGCCGTTGATCCCGCCCGCAACGGTGGCGATAAAATTTATAGCGAATAGGACTTTTATTATAAAAATCCTGGTGATATTCCTCTGCCGGGTAAAATTTTAACGCCGGGGTTATTTTTGTGACAATGGGGCCCTTAAACGGCTTTGTTTTTTCGAGGGCGGCCCTGGACTCCTCCGCCAGCCGTTTCTGCATATCGGTATGGTAAAAAACCTCGCTTCTGTACTGATTGCCATGATCGCAAAACTGGTAGTCGACGACTGTCGGGTCGATGTTATGCCAGAAAACATTCAACAGAGTCCCATAACTGATTCGACCGGGATCGTATTTAATCTGCACAGCTTCGGCGTGGCCCGTTCCTCCGGCCGAAACCTGCTCATAAGTAGGATTTTCGACATGACCTCCCGTATAGCCCGAAGTGACTGAAATGACCCCCTCCAGTTTCTTGAAAGGGGGAACCATACACCAGAAACAACCTCCGGCAAAGGTCGCTATTTCCAGTCGGGTATCCGGGTTTACGGGAATTTCAGCTGAGCGACCAGGCATGGAAACGAAGACTATCCAAAGTGCGACGAATATCCAAATATTCTTAAAACCAAATCTTTTCATGAAAGTGTCTCCTGAAAGCCTGTTAAGAAAAATTCTTCGATTCATTGGCGCTCCTCAAGGGTTTGTTTTTAAAAGCATCTGAATCAGGGTGTAAGTCAGAGCGCCGGTTCGTAAGTCAATATCCGGGGCCGATAGAAAATGATCCAATCCAAGTTCCACGATCGTGCGGTTGTTTGGCGCAATCTCATCGGGGATCAAGGTCAAGCCGTCGTTTGGCCCTTGATGGCGCAGGTCAAGATAACCATCCATTGCACGCTGACTGATATTACCGGATAAGGGGATGCCAATGTAATTGATGATGAGCACCTGTTTAGGTAATGCAAACTTTTGAAAGCGAGTCTGACTTTGTTGAGTGGTAATACTCTCGAGGCTTGCCAAATCCCAACCTTTCCACCAAAAGACAAAGCGGACTAAGACGCGTTTTGGCCACTCCAAAGCCGAATCAGCCAGAGCGCTGCCTTGCAGGAGACCACCGATGTTGATCCATGCCTTGACTTGATGGGGTTGTTGCAATTTTTCGAGAGTACTCAAAGCCAGTGCGACTTCTGGCCCGCCTTTACTGGCGCTCACTAAAATCAGCCCCTTACCAGAACCGCTATGATGAAGAATGGCTTGTTCAATCAGAACAGCGTTATGCTCAACAGTGCCGCTTTGATCAATTTCAATAAAACGGTTTTCCAGACCCATTTGCGTCACGACCCTTCTGGGGTTGGACAAATCCGCACCGTTTTCTTTTTCCGACTGATAGAACAGGCCCGGCACAAAAAGTACGAGATAGGATGACGACTCCGAGGGTAATTTGGGTAGCGCGCGTTCCAGTGTGTCTCGTCTGACGGATTCTTCATAAACCGATTGAGCCCGCTGATTTCGCAAATCTTCTAATATGGACTTAGCCAGATACAGGGCGGCAAAATCCACCGATAACTGGTTCGATAGATAGCTTAGCTTCTCATGCCACAGGGGCATCGTTTTGGCGCTTTCCAGCGCGGTTTCAATTTGTTTATCAAACTGTGTATTGGTTTTTTTATCCGCCAGATAAGCTTCGAGATAGTATCGCGCGATTTCGGAATCTACGGTGGTTCTTAACATGTGTCCATGCATACTCCCCTCAGCAGGAATTTTTGGGAAATTCGTACTGCATCCTAACGTGAGAACGAAAAGCAGGATGGTACCCCAGGTTTTCGTCGCCATAGCCATTTCTTAGTGCTCCTGTTATTGGTAATGCCTGACACCCCGCTTGAGCCGGACACCGACTGGGCGCGTCGGCCTTGAAAGGGTGAACGTCAAATCCACCTTCGAACTCTCTGTTTATAACGTGAATACGCAACGCCGAATTTTTGCTCCAGATAGCGTTCTTCACGGTCAATCACGCCCCGGCGCATGATCAAGAGAACGATCGGAAGGAATAGAATGGCCCACGGAAGATTCATGAAAAGGGCGATCCCGCCGTAGAGCAGAGTCAATGACAGATACAATGGATTGCGACTGAAGCGGAACGGTCCATCCGTGACCAGCGCCGTCGTAGGTTTAAACGGGTCGACATGGGTGCCGACACGGCTCATCGTCCGGAAACCTGCCGCAGCCAGCAAAACACCCGTTCCGATCAGGCATAGACCCAAAACCGCCGGCATGGCGCCGAATGGGATCCGAAGCGGAAAGACCGTATGCAAAAGAAATCCCGCAACGAGACCAGCCGCATAAAGCAACGGAGGCGGGGCAATCACGCCTGCGGTGTCTTTTACTTTGTTTAGAGTGTTCTTCAGAAAATCTGTCCTTTGTAAATTGCCGCAAATACTTTGGGGAATTCCTCAAAATAAGATTCCTTCGTTAAAGGCTCTGGAGCGTTCTCAGATATGTTCCTTAAATCCCTGCGTACCACTCATACCCTTGGTCTTCCCAGTAACCTCCTTGACCCTCTCCCACATGACTAAGACGATCTGAAACTTCAATTTCCATAATGAATTTAGCCATTTTATACCCCAATTGTCTTTCCACTCTGAGACGAATGGGTGCCCCATTGGCAACCGGAAGGGGTTTGTCATTTAATTCATAGGCGAGAATCGTTTGGGGATGAAAGGCGTCTTCAAGGTCAATACTTTCATAATAAACAACGTCATCTTCATCAGAATCCGCACAATGAAATATCACATAACGTGCGGTTGGTTTCAATCTTACCCTATCCAATAGATCTCCTAGTTTAACCCCTTTCCACTTTCCGATAGCGCTCCATCCTTCCACGCAATCATGCCTTGTGATTTGAACTCGTGATGGAAATTGCTTAATCTCGTTAAGCGAAAAACGCAAGGGGTTTTCGACCAACCCGTTAATAGCTAACGTCCAATTTTCAAATCCTTCCCCTAAATGCCTCTGATACGTGGAATTTTCAGGATTACTGTTCCCGTTGACAGGAAATATCGGCGAGAGATCAGTTTCGGAAAATTCTTTTGCCATTGCGGCTCTCGGTCTGATGGCCTTTTGCAGTTTTCGATTGAGTGTTTCGGCTTGGCTCAAAATTTTTGTAAAAGTTTTATTTCTGCTAAAATAATCGCATCCAGTTAACGAGAGCGCAACCACTCCCAGGAAGGCCCCCTTAATGAAATTGCGCCGTTTCCAATTATTTTGGTCTTCCATGTTTGTATTCCTTTTATGCCTTTAGAGAGCGTTTTTTCACTTCACTTGAATTCTATACCTGCCCGTAATCATTGATCTCAAATTATTGAAAACCCCGGTGGTAAATACCATGAAAATATGAATAAAAAAGAAACCGATAAAAAGAAAACAGCTAATGAAATGAAAGGAGCGCGCTGATTGCCTTCCTCCAAACAGGACGGTCAACCATGGAGCAATGGCGTCTATTCTTGGCGACATGGCCATACCGGTTAAAATGATGAGGGGGGCCAAGATAAAAAGAACTCCGAGGTAGGCTATTTTCTGCAAAATATTGTAACGAGCTGTCTCTTCTCCCTTTGGATGTCTAAACAAAACATGATCAATCAGGCTTTTCCTGATTCGTCCAAACTCTTTCCAGGTGGGAAAAAGGTCTTTTAAAAAATGTCCAAAACAAAAACTATATAGAAAAAACAAAATTCCATTTAACACAAAAAACCAGGCAAAAAAGAGGTGCCACCGGCGAGCCATAGCCAGCCATTGGACCCCTGGAATCGTAATCCATCCAGGAAAGGCGATCCGGGTCACTTCTCCGTCACTTCTGGTTGATGCACCTAAAAAACCGGTCGTGTCAAAAGAATGACCCAAAATCGCCAACTCACCTTTAATCTTATTTTCTTCCGTTGTTTCTGATTGGATCGAAAAAAACGCCTGGTCACGATCGGATCGATCGCCCCAATAAAGATGGGGATGCGCGTTAAAAATCTGAAAACCGCTCATCACCAGAATAAAAAGAGGCACAACATTAAGCCAGTGCGACAACCGCACCCATAACCCGTGCCGCTTGATATCAAGATATTGTTTATTCATGGTAAACCCCATGATATTTACAAGGAATCGTTGCCGGATCTTATTTATTCATTTTCATTTCGTCCTTACCCATTTGATCTTTTTTCATTCCGTTATCCTTCATCATATTGTCTTCTTTCATCATTCCATCTTTTTTCATCTCTTTTTTCTTCATCTTCATTCCCTTCTTTTTCATTTCCTTCTCTTTCTTCATACTCTTTTCGTCCGCTGTCTGGGTCATTTTATCGGCACTCATCTGTTCGCTTTGCATCATTTCCCCTTTTTTGTCCTCCATCTTCATGGTGTCGGGCTCCATCGAAAATGCCGGCATTGCAATCAAGAGAGTTCCTAACAACGCTGACGCAAAAATGAAATGATTTGCTTTCGATCCTGTTCTCATCTGTTTCTCCTTATATTAGGTTAGATCCTTTTTAGTTTTTTTATTGGCAATCAGGTAAATTCATTTTACTGAATTAAAACACCCATGAAATCATTCGAAGAATGAACTGTGCATAACTTTCCTCCTTTATTTGAAAGCGGTTAAATGATCGACTCTTCAAACATACGTCGGTTGAATCAACAAAACCTTACAAATATTTTTGAATTAAATCGATTTGTTAAAAGATTTGGACATGCAGTTAGAAGAAAGTCGTTTTTGGGGAGAAAACCTTTCAAAAACCTTTCGGAAAGGTGGAAATTACGGGTTTTTGGGATTTAAAGACCAGTTCAGCCGTTTCCGGGCTTCGGGGGAGAGGACTATCGAAACATCTTCTTCGATTTTCCCGGGATGGAGCTTTAACATTTTTCTGATAAAGAAAAGCTGTTTTTTATAACGGAGGCACCATTTACAAATTAAATAATGAAGGGCCATTTTAATCCGCAACCGGATCGAAGGCTGTTTTTCCATTGAATCAGATATAAGTCGAACCATCTCTTTGCAGGAAGGGGTATGACGTGAAAGGAAATTAACGACCCATTGGCGCATCAGACCTTCCCTTCAGGCGATTTTGTGCCAAAAAACTGAATTTCGAGACATTGCCTTAACTGCATACGCGCGCGATGAAGGAGCACCCAAAGGTTCGAAGTCGAAATATCTAACACTTCACAGATCTTCTCACTGCCAATATCGTCGATTTCCCTTAACGAAAATACATTGGCCATTCGGGAAGGGAGCCTCGAAAGGCACCCATCAAGCGCAATCCAAAATTCTTTTCGCTCTAAGAGGGTATCCGGATTCTGGTTCCATTCGCAGGGCCCTGTTTTATCCCCTTTCCAGTGGCCGATTTCGTCAAAAACCCCCTCGAATTCATCTCCAAAGGGTTCGGGGGTTTCAACCGTAAATTCACGGCTAGTTTTTCTGAAGTATTCAATCACCTTGTGTTTAAGAATCCCCACGAGCCAACCCCGCTCCGAAGATTCCCCCCTGAACTGATCCCGGGATTGAAGCCCTGCCAGAAACGTTTCCTGGACAATCTCCTCGGCGAGTTTTGGGTCCCTGACACGGGCCAGTGCGCAGCGATAAAGATAATCTCCGTAGGAATCGACCCATTTATCGGGCGAGGATAATTCGAATTTTTCCATGAGTTTCTGGTCAGCCTTTGATTTTTTCATTTCCAATTCAATTTCCTGCCTATGACTGTATAACACATTTTGCCAACCTCCGTAAAATGGAAATATTACTTTCCCCCGTTGACAATTGTAAGGTTTATTGTACGGTTTATAAAGTTTAGAGGTTTTGCTCCTCCTGACCCATCCATAAAAATCTCTTTTCCTTCGATATACTCAAAGAGTTGTTCCATTGGGGATTTGACAATTGCGTTGCTTTTACAATGATAGCTGAGTTTAGAAGCGACACATAACTGATGTTATCAGATCATGAAAGTTATTTTTTCTATTTTCATTTTTTTTTATGGATGTTGATATAGGTTTCCCACAGGCGTTTCTGCAGTTCATTTCCTTCCTCTTCAGCGTACTTCCAGTTGTGTTCTGCAACATCATCCACCTTTTTCAATCCAAGGACATTTCGGATATGTAGAAGTATCTCCGACAATTCGGCCAGATCCGGATAATTGGTATTCAGGAGAAAGAGAGGGCCGTTCTTGGTGATAAGCTGGAGACGAAACATCCGGTGGGGGATGCTGGTTCTTTCCATCTGATCAACGGACATTATCGCAACAACATCAAGACAATCCTCAAACGGAACGGAGAGAGTGTTTTGCCATAACAATCGGAAGCCTTTTATAAAAACGGTCCTCTTATAGCTATCAAAGATCGTTTTTTTTCTTTCCACAATAAAACCCAGCAAGGTCATTCCTATCCCCGTTAACACCAGGGTTGTGACCTTTTCAACTGCCACGAGAAGACCCATCATCACAATTAAAATCCCTCCAATAACGAATATATATTGCAGGTAATGGAATCCATCTTCGATAATATATAGATTGTTATCTTTGCTTGTCATAATAATTAGAGGAGTTAACAGGCACTGGGTTGATAAATCAGGTCATCCTTACTTTCCCGCAGGCTGGACCGGACACTTTTTTCTTAAGTTTCTTCGCACGAGCTCGTCAGGATCATTGGCCAAAGCTTGACAGATATGATCAGGAATTTTCAAATTCAATGAGAGGCCAAATCTTACTGTCTCGTCTTTCGACAGCAGCTCTTCCATCAGATCGGCGGGAAGACTTTCATTCAGAGCAAAATCGAAAAGGCTTGCTTCGCCTTGTTTATACATTTCGCGAATCAAGGGTTCGGGCAGACCAGGGTTTCTGGCGAGGTAACAATTCATTGTGGTGTAATCTCCCGGAGTTCTAAATTTTAATAATATTTCAAGGGGAGTGTTTTTATTAGATGCGACTCCCCAGAGAACCACCTTTGATCTATGGTCAGCCAATTGACGAAGGAGATCCTCTGTAGCGCCCGGATTACTGGCCAGCAAATGCAGAACGGCCACATTTTTAAATTTTGATAATTCCAGAACTTCAGCCTCTGAAAGAAGTTTTCTTTCTTCGAGTTTTCGAATGACTTCCGAAGAAACTTCTTTTTTCTGCAAATACTCGCGAGCATCTTTTTCATAAAGAGGAGGCGAGTTGATGGGAAGCCAGATGGGAAGCCAATTCGGCCAGGTTAGGACCAGCGCCGTAAGAATTGATAAACCTCCACCTGCTATAGCAATGTATTTTAAGTTCACGGGCCATCCTTACAATGGTAATCCACCGCGTAGGCATAAACCGTAGCAGTAAATTCCGAGATCCTTCGGGTTCCAATGGCTTCTTTATTCCACCAGCGCATTGGATACTGAAGTCTCATCCAATCTCTTTCATTGGTGTAAAAAAACCAGCCAGTCTTCCAATTTAGGTCAGGAAAGTGCTCTTTAAGGGCTAACAAAGACGGGATTATTTTATTTTCCATACAAAATGTTACGATAAATGAGTCAACCTGTTTTGCTTTTTGAATGGTCTTTAAATCTTCGTGTTGAAACTTAGTGATGAGAGCAAATATCGAGAAAAACATTATTAAAATGATGAGCAAGAGAATTGTCAGGCCCTTTTTCATTTAACTCCTAAAAGCAAACGGGTTAGGTTGATCTTGCCCTGAAATTTCGGACACGGATTCAGCTTGTTTGATTTAACAGTTCATACTCTGTCCAGCTTCAATGTACTTTTTCATACTTTCAAAGATTTCATTTAAGGACTTATTCATCATTCTCTTCATGATGAGGAAATTCAAAATCGTACCCATTACCCCTTTAGGTCGGTACTGCAATTTTTGAGTGATAAATGTTCCCCCGTTTTTGGAGGTGAGATCCGTGGTCCATTGCATGTCTTGGACAGGCCAATCACTTTCGGAAAGCTCCATCGTCATTGACTGAATTGGATTCCAACCAATGACTCTTTCTTTGAGCACACTCTTATTTTTAAGTTCGCATTGCCGGGTGGCTCCGACCCCCTCCTTCTGAGCAGTGATGTATTTGGCGTGAGCAACCCCAGGATTATACTTTGCTACCGCTTCTAGATTCGCCAGAGTCTTCCAAACCTTTTCTGGCGGCACATTGATAAAGATTTCGTGATTTAGTCTAGTCATATTGCCCCCTCCTTGCCTCAAATCTCCTTGGACAAAGATCGCTCACGGGAAAACCCTCTCTTTATAATAATCAAAACTCAATATCACCGCGATCCTTGCAAGTTCGTTAACAGTATTCAATGAACAAACCGAAAGAAGAAAGGGATGACAACGCGGTAGAGCGTAGTTCCTGCCAATATAGGTGGCGCAATAACTCCAAAGAACGCAAGAAACCGCACACGACCATGACTAGTGCGATACCCACCCAACCATGTCACGAAGACAAAGATGTTGATCACGATTTGAATCAGACCGGACACAATATTCAACCCTACGAAGAAGTCCGTGAAGTTGGCGATAAGGAAGAAAGCGAGCCCAGTCGCTGCTGAAATCGCCATCCATCGTCGATTGTTATGCATGGGAAGGTCTCCACAAGCTCCATTTATTTCCGGCTGTGAAGCGCAACATGATTACCTTCGGTGTCTTCAAAGATCGCCATGAAGCCATTTTCACCAATACTGATTTTTTCTTGAACAATCTTTCCGCCTGCACCTTTTACCCGTTTCAGTGGAACCGACAGATCCTCACCGCCATTGAGATAAACCATTGTGCCCATGTTGCTTGGTTTTTTTTCTTTGCTTTCAAGAAGGGAGCCTGATGCAACATTCTGTGTAAAGGGAAACATAGCTCCCTTTTTTGGACCCATGGCAACTGGCTGTAATTCGACCGCCATGACCGTTGAGTAGAACTTCATTGCTCTATCCAAATTATTAACCGGAATTTCAAACCAAACGACAAAATTATTCATAGGAGTCTCCTTTGTTTTATTACTTTTAATATGCAAGTAATCGTAGTATACCAAAATAATTGCATAATGCAAGTTATTTTTATATAATGCATTTAAATGGCTAAACCAAAGGATAATTGTAGGCAGTCTGGATGCCCCATCGCTTTTACCCTCGATGTTATTGGGGACAAGTGGTCGCTCCTGATTATCCGCGATATGGTGTTTCTTGGAAAAAGATATTATGGGGAATTT
>JACOTA010000065.1 GCA_016178585.1 Nitrospirota bacterium | reverse complement strand
TGTTTTGATCAATAATAGCGCGATCATTTTAACATACGACTATATGTTTCTCAACTGAAAACGGTTATCTTCAGGTGCATAAATTCGTTTTCTACACGGACTATCAAGGGTTTTCTGCATTTTCGTTCAGACACTAACTAGAAAATGAAAATTCCGGGGACATCATACGTATTGATTGAGAAAAATAAGTTGGAAATAATTCGTTCCAAAAAATGAGAGAAATTCCGGTGACACAATACTTATTTATTGACAAAATAAGTTGATATTAACCTGTTGTCAAAAAGGGGAGATCACCGAATTTGGTTTTCAAAAATTTTTCACTGACCAATATTGCAGGTTTCGGTATTCCTTATTTTTCCCGCCTTTCAAACTTTCGGAATAGTGAATTTTATAAATCTCCAGAAGGGGGAAATTTAGGTTTTCTGTGTCAATTTCTGTGTCTGATTCCTAAGCTGACGCAGAAAACAATCCTTATAATATGAGGAGTTATGATTTTTTCTGTGTCAATTTCTGCGTCTAATTTCTGTGTAAACCCGGTTTATAGATCACTTGAGATTTTTACGATAGTCGGTTTTCTGTTTTTTTTTCAGGTCAACGGAATAAGCAATTTTCTTCCCGTGGATATCGTAAGTCTGATTAATCAGGCCTCCAATTTCAAATCTTGAATTTACAAGTTTCATTCAAATGATCATGAAGTCTTCGGTGTCTCAATGGTCAGTTACACACAAGAACTTATAAATATCATTTAAAAACAATAAGTTATGCTGTTTTTAGGTTCAAAATAGTTTCTATAGTTACATCTTGCTACATACAATCTATGCCCAAAAAGGCACATAGGTTGCGTCCCGTTTCGAACCGCTACCTTCTGCATGGGCCTTAATTAACTCGACTTCAAGGGCATCCTTAATAATGCGGGACGCCAGAGGGTAGTTTGAATCTTTGATGCCTAATCGTTTGCGAAGAGTGGCATTGGACATCCGTTTGCCGGAAACATAAGAAAGGCATGCATGCTGGTAGCACGCTCGAATCCGCTCCCACTTGTCCATGAGAGAAAATTCGCGGGGACCATATAGAACAGCAACTGTGCTATCTCCGGTAGCTCTGAAATCCGGGGCAGGAAGCTGAAAGATTTCAACTTGAGAAATTACCTTATCTATACCGCTTCCCCGCTCCTCACAAATCTTCATTCTACGCATCAAGGACGCCAGTAGTTCGTTCCGTGAACGGGGCGGTTCATCAATGAATCTGAGTGCATCAATAAGCGGAAGACCCGGATTGGATATTTCCATACGATCTGTAAAAACTTCGATCATGGGCCCTGAGCCTGTAATATTGAAGTCCTGGTGAATTAGCGCGTTTGCAACTAATTCTCGGATCGCAATTTCCGGATACCTGCGGACTTCTCTCCTAAGAGCTTGACCTATTTTTTCATTTTGGGGAAGCTGATCGTTGATATATGCAATAGTTGCTTCGAAACCGATGGCGTATCCCTTAACCACTCTTTGTTCCTTGACAGCTTCAACTCGATTCTCTCCTCGATAAATAATTACTCGAATAGTCTTTCTGGACAACCGGTTAAATTTATCGAGGTCATGCGCAAAAAGAATTGCTCCTAAGTTTGAAATATTGTAGCGGCTTCCGGGCATTGGAAATATCATTTTCTCAGAGATTAACCGCTCAAGAATGGCATTCCGATTATCCGGTAACGGCTGGTCCATTAATCGGAAATAATTCGGATAGTCAATAAGAGAAAGAACATCGTCGGAGGTAACATTTTCTACAGCAACACCTATTTCAAAAGAGGTCCGCTGGAATATTTGCCAGAGTTGCCGTTCTTTTTCAGGGTGGTCCTGGAGTTTTTTCTTATAGCTCCCTATACGAACAAATTCTACTCCCCTAAACCGGACCGGCCTGCTAAAAGCGGGTTGGATTTCAAAAAGAACTATCGATTTACTATCTATTTCCCCTTCACGAATACGTACGTCAATACTGGGATCTAATTGTGTTAAAAGCCAATTTTCTAACTCTTCATTCCCAACTTTCGCTTCTCTGGGACAAAATGTTGTGCCAATGATCTGCCGCGATCTGTCATCAACTCCCCAGAGAATATAAGCACACGACTTCCCATACAAGGCAGCCGAATTAGATAGAGCCGAAATATACTCACCTATTTCATTGGGGTCTGAATTGTTATGTTTAAACTCAACCCATTCTGTTTCTTTGGGAATATTTACGAGTTCTCGCACAAGAGTACGCAGTTCTAGTTCTTCTTTCATCCTGTTTTCCTGAGAGATCGGAATAGCATGAAGAATCCAATCTCAGATTTTCAGGCCCTGATCCTTTTCTTGCCCGGAATTACTTCTGACTTAAATTGTCATTAAAATTAACACTCTCGCAAGGGAAAATCCACTTATGATTGTGGGCTTTGGGGAGAAGCTGACTGTTGCAGTATTCTGTTCCTGTAAATATCCGTTTTGCCTTTATAAAGAAACTTAAGGCTCGAATTATTGCCACCATCGGAAAAGAACTCTAAATGAAAAAATATAAACCTTTAATTTAAAAATCCACAGAAACTCTATTTCGATTGCTCTTGAAACGGAATGAGATCACAGGGGGATATTTGGGGGGAAGACTATGCAGATAAAATAGACCGTGGTTTGATTAATTAATATCGTGGTTCTGGGGCCTCTTTGGGGCCTCAAAAAATCGATACTATAAAACATCTAAGCTATTGATTTTATTAAAATTTAAATGGTGCCGAAGGGGGGACTCGAACCCCCACGGGGTCACCCCCACTAGACCCTGAACCTAGCGTGTCTACCAATTCCACCACTTCGGCATTGATTAAAACGACTGTATAAGAAAAACTACTACTGATAAAACCTGGCTGCGTTGCAGAACCACTTCGCGCAGCAAGCTCAGTGACCACCCCGGCATTGATTGAAGGTCGTTTATTTTAATATAAATCTTGTCAGATTGGAATAGATTCCTTTAAAAATAATATCGGAAGGTCATCATGTAAATAAACTTGTCATATTGACAATTAAATTGACAATATGGGTTTGGGGTGGTAACTTTTTTTATCATCCACATGAATTCTTAACCCGATTGGGCTCATTGAAGATAACCGCAAATTCCAAAAAAAGAAAGATGGATCCATCCATCCCCCCTGGGGACTCCCCTCTGGAGTCGGTCATTAATGAAACAGTCTCGCTTTTTTACCGCTTAAAGGTCGTCGCGGAGCAAATTCACCATCAGGGAGAAACATCGGGCCCAAAACGGGGGATCCTGAAAATCCTTGACCGCCTCGGACCGCAGACCGTTCCCCGGTTGGCCCGTGCCCGGCCGGTTTCCCGCCAGTACATTCAGACCTTGATTAATCAACTGGCCAAAGGGAATTTTGTCGAGTTCGTTGAAAATCCGGCTCACAGGCGCTCTCCTCTGGTCAGTTTGACCCCGAAGGGAAAAGAATTTCTCGATGCCATGGCCCAGAGAGAGATTGAGCTCCTCGAACAGATCAAAATGAATTCTTCCGAAAAAGAGCTGAAGAACACGGCGAACGTTTTACGAAAAGTCAGGGAATTATTTGAAAGCCGTCAATGGGAACAGCTATTAAAAAAAGACCATTAACTTTTAAGAAATAAAATGACAGCAAAATTATTTTTCATCCCGGCCTTCACCCTGTTGATCTTCTTTCCTCTTCAGGTGATGGATGCCCAAAGTCAGACTCAAGGAGGAGAGCCTCCCCGGCTTTCCCTGAAAAACGCCCTTGAACTAAGTCTGAAAAACAGCGCCAGGGTCTCTATCGGAAAACAAAAGGTCATCGAGAAGGCCTCTCTCCGCCTGGGAAGCCGATCCTCTTTTCTCCCAAGACTTTCCCTGAATGTCTCCGGAATGGACGCCACCCGGAACTTAAAAGCCCAGGGGGTTTCTTTTCCCGGCGCACCCGATAAAGTTGGCCCCTTCAGCACGTTCGACGCCCGGTTGACTTTGAATGAAACCCTCCTGAACCTCAGCCTTTTAAACCAGGTTTATGCCGCCGGTGAAGAGACCCGGGTTGCGGAATTGGAGTTGAGCCAGGCCGAGAGCGATCTTTTTTATCAGACCACCGTTCTGTTCCTCAATACGCTCCGGAACGAATCGGCCGTGCAGGCCGATCAGGCCAATGTCGACTTATCCGAGGAGCTCCTTAAATTTGCCGAACATCAAAAGAGTTCCGGTATCGGGACGATTCTTGATGTCACCCGGGCCAGAGTGAAACTGGCCGAAGACCGTCAACGGCTGATTACCACCCTGACTCAGAAAAGCGATGCCATCCTCGTTTTGCAAAAACAGATCGGGGTTCAACAGGGAGAAAACCTCTCTCTGGACGACCATGACCTGTCCGGTCAGGACTTTCCGGAACTTAAAGAGAGTATTCAGACCGCTTTGTTGAAGAGAAAAGAGGCCGCCATTCAATCTCAAAGAGAGAGAGTCAAAGAGATTCAATTTAAAGCGGCCTCCGGAGAAAAATATCCTTCCATTAATCTTTTTGCCGATTACGGCGAAATCGGGAATGGAGTGACAGATGCTTTTCCCACTCATACCTTCGGGATCACGCTCAATTTGCCCCTTTATGACGGCCAGAGCCGGAAGGCAAAAGAAGATGCCGTCATGAGCCAGCTCCGGCAGGAGCAATTTAAAACCAGAGAGTCGGCTTCACAGATTGAGCTCGAAGTCCGGCAAATTTACAACGCCCTGAGCACGGTCAGAAAACAGCTGGAGGTCGTCAAAGAACGGCTCTCTCTGGCCGAGAAAGAGCTTCTCCTGGCCCAGCACCGGTTTGAAAACGGGATCGGAACCCACATTGAGCTGGTGACGACCCAGACTTCCCTGACCGAAGCGAGAGAAGCTCTGGTCGAAGCCCGGTTTCAGGTTCAGGCAGGCATTGTGAAATATTATTATGTGACGGGTCAGATGGATTATTTCTTTTCCCAGTTACCCTAAAAGGAAGGAAAATTTGTGAATAAAAAAATTAAATTATCCATTCTTTTTCTACTGATCCTTGGGGGCGTTCTCTGGGGAGTCTATTATTATCAGCGCTCTCAAACCTTCATGACCACCGATGACGCCCAGATCGAGGGAGACATCTATCCGGTTATTCCCAAAGTTCCGGGATACATCGCTCAGGTTCTGGTCAAAGACAACCAGGAGGTCCAGCCGGGAGCCCCTTTAATGACGATTGAAAGCCGGGATTACGAAATTCATGTCGAACAGGTCAAAGCCGCTCTCCAGGCCGCCAGCGCCACCTTGTTCGCCGCTCTATCACAGGTCCAGCAATATATTTCAGAAAGCGACGCCTCACGAGCCAATTACCAGAAATCCCTGAGCGACCTCAGACGGTATAAGCCTCTGGCTGAAAATGATGAAATCTCCCATCAACAGCTTGAAGAAGCGGAGCGGGCAAACGCCTCCAATGCTTCAAAGCTCAAAGCGCTCGAACAGCAGATTGTCTCCGTAAAAGCCCAGGTCAGGCTTGCCGAAGCTAAAGTCGCCGAAGCCGAAGCCAATCTGAACAATGCGGAACTCCAGCTTTCATACACCCATATCGTCTCCCCCGTCGCGGGGAGGGTCACCAAAAAAAATGTTCAACCCGGACAATGGGTCCAAACCGGCCAATCCCTCATGGCCATTGTTCCGCTGACGAATCTCTGGGTTCTGGCCAATTTCAAGGAAACCCAGACAGGCCGGATGCGCTCCGGGCAGGAGGCCACCCTGACCGTCGACTCTTATCCGGGGATCGTCTTCCATGGCAAAGTCGACTCTATTTCCGCCGGCACAGGGGCGCGGTTTTCCCTTCTTCCGCCTGAAAATGCCTCCGGGAATTTTGTTAAAGTGGTCCAGAGGGTGCCCGTCAAGATCCTGTTGAACGAAAAGGATTTAAAAGATCATCCCGAGGCGGTCCTCCGTCCCGGGATGAATGTCAGCGCCTCCGTTCATATTCCTTCCTGAGAAAAGATGACTTCACCTTCCGTCCAGAATAAAACAAACCCTTTTATCATTGCCCTTTCGGTCATGCTGGGGACCTTTATGGAGGTTCTCGACACCACCGTGGCGAATGTCGCGCTCCCTCATATCGCGGGGGCCTTATCCGCGGGGATTGATGAGAGCACCTGGATCCTCACCTCTTATCTGGTTTCGAATGCCATCATTCTCCCGGTCTCCGGGTGGTTTTCAAGCCTGATCGGACGGAAAAGGTTTCTTTTGATCTGCATTTTTTTGTTCGCGGTCAGTTCGGCCCTTTGCGGCTTCGCCCCCAGCCTTCCGATGCTCGTCTTTTTCAGAGTCCTTCAGGGCATTGGAGGAGGCGCCCTGCAGCCGGTCTCTCAGGCGATCTTGTTTGACGCCTTCCCGAGAGAAAAACAGGGAATGGGAATGGCGATTTACGGGATGGGGGTGGTTTTTGCGCCGATCATCGGGCCGACCCTGGGAGGGTGGATCACCGATAACTTTTCCTGGAGATGGATATTCTTTATCAATATCCCGATCGGGGTTTTATCGCTATTTCTGGTCCAGACCTTTGTGGAGGACCCTCCTCATTTTAAAAAGAGCCTTTTTAAAAATGTCGATTATATCGGCCTGGGGCTCCTCGCAACAGGTTTGGGCGCCCTGCAAATCATCCTGGATAAAGGAGAAAGAGAAGCGTGGTTCGATTCTTCATGGATCATCACGTTATCGTTCGTCACGGTTTTTGCGCTGTTGCTCTTTTTAATCTGGGAGTTAAAGAACAAAAACCCTGTACTTCAGCTCCGCCTCTTTAAAGACCGGAACTTAACCTCGGGCGTTCTGCTGATGTTTGTTCTCGGGTTTGTCCTCTACAGTTCGCTCGCCCTTCTGCCGATCTATGTTCAGACCCTTATGGGCTACTCGGCGATGCAGAGCGGCCTTGTCCTTACCCCCGGCGGGATTTCGGTTTTACTGATCATGCCTTTCGTCGGAAGGTTTGTCGGGATCATCGATACGAGGCTCATGGTGACCCTCGGCCTCTTTATTACAGCCACCTCCCTCTTTCAAATGTCCCATTTCAATTTGAACGCCGATTTCTGGACGATTACCTGGCCCCGGATTATCCAGGGGTTCGGACTGGCATTTCTTTTTATCCCCATTAACGTCGTTTCGCTTTCTTACCTTCCAAAGGATCAGATAGGCAACGGGACAGGGCTGATGAATTTGATGCGGAACCTGGGAGGGAGTTTCGGTATTGCGGTTGTCACCACCCTCCTTGCAAGGAGGTCGCAGTACCATCAAATGACGCTGGG
>JACOTA010000064.1 GCA_016178585.1 Nitrospirota bacterium | reverse complement strand
ACAATCTGGTATGGAGTGGACCGTGCGGGGCGCCAATGCAATCATCGCCCTCCGGTGCGGCTATCTCTCCAACCAAATAGAGGAGTTCTGGGAACAACGCACAGCCTAGCTGAATTTCCCTACTTCTATGTCGCAGGCCCATGTTGATCACTATTTACCGGCCATAAAGGACTTTTCATAGTCATCATAGGAGATCAGAAAGCCCTCTTCAAAAACCGAAGCGAATTGGTCAAGTCCTCTATACCTTTCTAAAACGTCGCGAATGCGCTTGATACTGTAATGATCGATTAAGTTTTGAACGGCAATTCTGCTTTCCTGGTAGGCCAGCTCAGAGGTGTTTGCGTCCATATCCATAAAAGTTCCCTGCAGGCGGCGCAGAGGGATCAACCTTCCCTCCCGCCTCGCGGAATCTACGATTTGAAGGGCGTTATTCATAGAATGGTTTCCTTCAAAATACATTGCCAATCCCTCATTTAACCAGGTCGGAATAGGGGACGGCGTAAGTTGGAAAAGGACCGCGTGGGTGTACTCATGGTATAAGATTCTTCTAAGTCCTTCAGGGTCTTTGGCGGACCCCTGGACCGGAATCCGGATTTTTCCGTCGTATATCCCTCCCGCCCATGAGGGACTGTGAACCGTTTCCCGAAACAATTTATCGGAATAGAGAATAACGATCACCGGACGAAAAGATTTTTGATAAAAGATGGATCCAATGTCACGGTAGGCCGCTTCCAAAATTTCTGAAACCTTTTGAGCGATCTCTTTGTTTTCTTCTCCTTCAAATTTTATTGTAAAGTGAAAAGAAGCGGATTTTTCAAATTTAGACTCGGTATTTCGGTCCTGTTTAATTTTCGCCAATCGCTGTTGAAGTGATTTCTCATCAGGCTGAAGGGCAAGGGCTTTTTCCAGGGCCTCTATGGCCTTATCAGGGTTGTCATTTTTGTAGTAAATATCTCCCAGCAATTGATAGGCCAATATTTCTTTTGGATTTAGGCGAATGGCTTCCTCCAGTTCCTGGAGGGCCTTTTCCTCCTGTTCCGCTTTGTCATAGGCCCACCCGGCGCCGACATGAAACGTAGAAATATTCGGATTAATTTGAATGGCCGATTCAAAAGAGGCAATGGCTTCCTTTAATTGAAGTTTTTGTCCCTGAATTTTTCCGATTTCCATTTGGGAAAACGCCAGGTTATTCAAGAGCGTAGGGTCGTTTGGCGATAGTTCAAGCGCCGACTTGAACTGGTCTCTCGCCATTTCAAATTGTTTGGATTCAAAATAGCGCAACCCGGCCTGATTCAGCTTAACCACGGCTGGATTTGAATCCTGAATTCTCCGAACGGCTCCGGTCTGAATCTGCGAGCTTTGAAAGGTTTTCCCGGTCGTGAAATAAACCAAAAACAGAATAACCATTCCTGACAAACCGAAAAAAAATATTTTTCTCATTGGGGTCCTTATAATCAAAAAGCGTGGCCCAGAGTAAAATGAAATTCTGAAGCGCTTTCCCATTCCTCCCGGTTTAATTTATATCCGACGTCAAACCGAATAGGGCCTATAGGAGTATTATACCGCAAACCTGGTCCGACCGAAGACTTCAGCGGTGAGGACCAAATGGAATTATGATATCGCCAGACATTTCCGGAATCAAAAAAGAAGACAAGCCCCAGGTTTTTTGGAAGGTTGAACCGGAATTCCCAGTTGAAAACCAACATGGAGTTTCCTCCCGTCGGAGTGAAGACCAACGGGTTAATCATCGAAGGGTTAATCGTTTGTCCGAGGGTGCCCAGGGTATCTTCCGCGTACCCTCTTACTGTTGATCGTCCTCCCAATTTGAAACGTTCACTGATTGGGACATCTGGAGTTTCCCCAAAGTTATACGCGACTCCGCCGCGTGAAGAAATCCCCATAATCAGGTTAGGTGTCAGGGGAAAATACCAGCTTGACTGGAGGGTGAGCTTAACTTCCTGTATTTCGGAAGCCAAAAAATTCGCTGCCCAGCGGAACCAGATCGCGTTAAAAGATCCCGTTTTAGGGTTTAAAAAATCATCCCGTGTGTCTCTGAATAGTGATGGATTTAGACTTGCAATATTTACGCGGTCCTTGTCTTCCTGTGTTAACACGGCATTTATAGGAACATTGATAAAATGAAAAATGTCGTTTTGGTACTGGAGAGAAAATTTATAATAATCCCAAAACGATTTCTCGACCCCCACAGAGCCTCCGACGGTGGTTTGGGTGTAACTCGCGGGTAGTTTTTGTATCGATTCGTGATAAATTGAGGCCCTGGCATCCAGGGGAAAATCAAATATCCACGGTTCGGTATAATTGGCGGTCTCTTTATCCCCAATCTGGCTTACCTCTGCTCCCAGACTTGCCCTTCGGCCGGTTCCTCCGATATTTTTATGTGAAATTTCAGCAAAACCCTTAAATCGTTCGACATCGGCGTAACCCGCTCCAAACTCAAATGCGCCGGCGTCTCGTTCCTTTACATTGACTTCAACATCGCGAACGACCTGGTCTTCCTCTGCGTCTTTTGGGCGGATGTTCACAAATTGGAAATAACCGAGCTGGGAGATCTTTCTTTGACTTTTCAAAAGAAGTTCTTCCTGGTAAAGGTCCCCTGAATGGAAATACAACTCTCTCAAAATGACGCCCGTCCGGGTTCTTTCGTTTCCTGTTGCCAGGATTTTTCCGATCTTTATTTGATTTCCTTCATCAACCTTATATTTGACATCTACGCGGTCCGTGGTTTTGCTGAAGGCGGCTGTTGCCTCGATGTTGACGTCCGGATAACCAAGCTTATGGTAGTAAGAAGCAATAGCGATCTTATCTTCGAGAATCACGGCCTCGTTATAAGGACTATTTTCTCGGATCTGAATTTTTTTTAAAATATCCGGAAGAAAGGTTTGTGAGATTTCCTCCAGGGTCACGGATTGAACGAGGGTCTGGACCCCTTCCGAGATTTCAAATTCGAGAGCAACAGTGGCCTGGTCGGGGGAATAATGAAGGGATTTATTAATCTTGGCTGACAGAAAACCATGTGACCGGTAAACCTTGAGCAGAGATTCCAGGTCATTTTGAAGCGCGGGAAGCTGGAGATAGCGGGGAATCCAAAATCCTGTTTTTTGATGGCCAATGACATTTTTCAAAATGTCGTCTGATATTGAGGCGTTTCCTTTGAAAACCAGGCGGGTCAAAAGGACTGCCGGGCCTTCCGCAATATGGAAATAAACGTTGACGATTTTCCCGTTATTTTCTTCCCGGCGTTCAACCGTTATTTCAACAAAAGGGTACCCTTCATTTTGATAGAATTCCGAAAGCCGTTTTTTACTTTCTTCTATTGTCGCATCGTCGATGCTTTTTTCTTCGTCGATCAGGAGTTGCCGGACCAGCGTCGTCTTCAGATAGTGGCGGGGACCTTTGAAGGAAATAAACGTGAATATTCGGGGACCTGCTTCAACAGGTATTTCAATGGCGACTCTATCGTCGCCCTGCGTGTGAACGGCAAAGTCTCTGATTTTCACTTTTAAATACCTTGCCCTGTAATAAAAGGGTTTTAAATTTTCGATATCATTTTGAATCGTCTCTCTTGAGTAATAAAAACCGGGATGAATCCTCAAAACTTCCAGCAACCGTTCTTGATCGAAGCCGGGATTCCCGGAAAAATAGATATTTCCAATGGTACTTTGAATCCCTTCCTGGATCTTAATCTCGACCTGAAGCCGGCTGGGCTTCCCCATGGGGCGAGACCCAACGTCGATTTTTGCGTTGAAAAAACCTTCACGATGATAAAACCGGATTAACGTCTGTTCAAGGTCTTTCTCCCATCCCTGAACGAGCTCATCCTCAACCTTTAACCTGGAAACCTCTTCCAACCTTTCGCGGAAAAAATATTCGTTTCCTTTCCAAACGAAACCTCCAATTCTCAACTTATCCAATACGATTAGTTTTATCGAAATCCCGCTTGAACCCTTATCGGTGGCGACGATGACGTTAGAAAAAAGGCCCGTTTCGTAAAGCCGCTCCATGCTTTTTTTAACGACTTTTGTTGAAAAACGGCTTCCAACGGAAATGGGTAAATCTTTGATCAGGCGTTTATAGGATTCTCCCTGGGGGTTTTGAATGGAAATGCTTGTTACGATCGGAACCGACGAATCCGTTTCAAAACCGATAGCTTCCACCAGAGGGTAAAAAAGAAGGAGGATCACGAAAAAAATCAGGCATGGGCGTTTAAAAGGGAGCAGGTTCATAGGTCCGATTATTATTTAAATTCAAAACGAAACTTTAAATTGCCTCCGGCGTTTCCTTCTTCGTTTCTAATTCCCTGTAAAAAAATATGGCGGTTAATTAAATATTCCATCTTGATAATTTGATCCTGTGAGGGGTTAATGGTATACGAATAGGTCAATAGAAGCTTTTCTCCCAATAAACGTTGTTCTACGGTGACTCGAGGCCCGCCGGTTGACCGTATTCCGGAAGGCAAGGGTTCAATAAATAACCTGTTGACTCCCGTGAGATCCTCCAATAACCCTTCCAGGGGAGATTCGATCACTAAAGGGACGAACTGGCCGCCGATTTGCTGCTGAGAAAAAGGATCCGTTGCAACCTCTGTCGCCGTTCGACCCGCAAGAATGAGAGACAGGATATCCGTTTCCGTGAGACCCGGGTCGTCTGCGGTAAGCGTTGGCTTAATCTTATCCAAACCCCCGGCAAAACTTAAATCAATTTGATAAGATTTGTTGTCTTTCCCGGTAACCTGGGTCCGGGCTTTTAAATCAATGAGGGGTTTGATGGCTTCGGGATCGATAAAATCGACCGCGATGGAATTGACGCTAAAAGTTCGATTATAAAAGAGAATCGAACCGGAGTCAGCCTCCATTCTTCCAATTAATACGGGATGGTCTACAGTTCCCTTTACGGTTAAATCCACCGTGAAAGGAAGCCGGGCAAGGTTATTATTGATTCTTAAATCGTCATCCCCGGTAAGCCGGACGTTTAATCGTGTTTTTCCTATTAAAGGCGTCGGCTCTGTTTTTTCTTCCAGTTCGGACAATTTAGTCAATAACGATCTAACGTCAATTTTTTTGTTATAGACCCCGTGATTCAGCGTCAATTCTCCTTGAAGAGCCTGAGTGGAAAGGTCTCCCTGGTAAAAGAGACTTCCTGAAACAGTGGATGTCCAACCCGGAAAAAGCGAAAAACGACTCTCTTTGGCCTCCAATATCAATCCGAAATGTGCGACTTTAAAGCGATCGAGATCAATTTTTCCGGTCCCGTGAAGCGCTCCTTCTCCAAACCCGGCATCCAATGATTCAAGAAAAACCTGACGTTCATTAAAGAAAAGGGCCATTGAAGAAATACGGATAGCCTGAGAAACGGCCGTGGTTCGAATTTGACCATCCTGAATGGTTAGACCACCCTGTAGTTTTGGATCATTCCAACGATCATAAATATTAAGGGCCAGATAGGCCTTTCCTTTTCCGTAAGTAATCTCCTTCCTTAGCGCTTTTAATAACGACAGATCGGCTTCCCCCGTTATAAAAAGCCGATATTGCCTGAAGAGATCTAATCCGCCGGCAATGGACAGGGTCGTTCCCTCGCCTTTTAATCGGCATGAATCTATGTTGAGTTTTCCATCGGAAAGGGTAAAAACGATCTCTTCCTGATTGATAATCTCATAACCCGATAAATCGGCTTTTAATTGGGTCAAATGGGCTGAAAGGTTTAAACTTTTGGGATCGTTCAAGGGCCCCTCAATCCCGATTTTTCCTGAAACGGAGCCCGTAAAAGATTGGGCCTGAAAATTGGATTCGGCGTTAAAGGCGTTGAACCAGGAACCCAAAGGGATTTTTTCTCCCTGAATTTCAAGTTTTGAAACAAAAGGAGTCGTGATGCCGATAGACCCGTCGACGATCATGGGATATTCATTAAATGTGAGATGTGTTTTAAGTTCTTTATCCGCCAGGGTGAGGGCGATTAATCCTGGTTTTATTTTTTGATTTTTATAAGATAAATCCGCCAGGGCGCCCGCCAGTATCAGGTCCGGATGTTCAAATGTTCCACTGCCGTGGATGTTTCCGTTGAAGGAGCCTTGAACTTCAGGAAGAGTTTGATTTAAAACGGTTAAATCCGTGAAACGAAAATTTTCAGATTTTAATTCCCCTTCGTATTCTCCGTTGAAGAATATTTTTCCCTTTCCGGTGACGGAGGAGTTTCCATGAACTAACGATGTTTTGTTGAAGGAAACGCCGGACCCGGTAATTTCAATTTCAACGTGCCCTTGATCAAAACCTTGATCGTAAATGAATCCGTTCGCCACGTCCAAATTTCCTTTTACGCTGAATGTTTGATGGTCTCCGCTGATGACGACCGGTCCCGTGGCTTGAGTATAGAGAGGAATGTTGTCAATAAAAATACGAATGATGTCGTCAGGAATTCCGGGCGAGGCGAAGGCATTGATTTGATAATTAAATTCATCCAGGGACTTCCAGTGAATGTTGCCTTCTCCGGAATATTCTCCTTTGCCTTTATTTATTTTTACCTGGGTAAACTCGAGCCGGTGATCGGAATATTTTAAATGAGCCGACCCTGTTCCCAATGAATGATTGTCAAAAAACACATTGGAAGCGGTTCCTTTGCCTTCGAATACGGGAGAGGTGAATGTTCCCCGGGCTTCTCCGGTAAAGTCAACCGCGCCCGACCACTGAGGATACCCCAACCAGGAAATGACTTCTCCGCCGTTTTCCGATCTTAAGTTTAGAAAAGTTGAAAATGTTCCCCCCTGCTGTACGGCGCCGTTTCCGTTAATCAAAGAGGAGCCGATTTGCAAAGAGGAATGGCTAAAAAAAAAGGCAGAAGAGCGCAACTCATAATCAGTCTCTGCGAGGACGAGGGCGTTCATTGCGCTTTCCCATAACGGGGTTTTGGAGTTTAAAACCCTTTGGGGCGTTCCCGTCAGACGAAAGTGTCCGGAACCACTGAGCTGGTGCATATCCATATTGATTAATTTCAAGGTTCCCGAGGCGTCAAGCGTTTTTCCGTCTGAATAAATTTTGTAGCGGGGAAAAAACAATAAGACTGGCTGGGATAAAGAGACATTATGCAAACGATAGTCGGTTTCCAAAAGGCTGGAGGAGTCATTAAACCGGAACTTGATTTTTCCGTCAATTTTCCCCCCAAAGAACTTTGAATTAAAATCGTCGAAAAAAATCAACCCGGGCTCAAAAGAAAAGCGGCTCTTAAGTTCCCCAAACTTGTGGACCCCTTTATCTTTTTCAAAAGCGAGATGAGACAGGATCAGGCTGCCCTTAATCTGTTTTTCCCCGTCGTAGTTTCCTTCAATCAATCCATGGCCGGTTAAAGTATCAAAACCGGCAAGCAAAGCTCTTGTGCCGAAATGGAAATCGGAATCGACTTTAAATGGGTATGTTTTTTGGTTAGGCGGAAAACTGACGATTCCCTTTAGGGTGACGGCTGTTTCTTTGGCCGAGACAGCGAATCTTTTGATTTCTAAATGCTGCGGGGTTATGGATAATCTCCAATCCGCACTGGCGAAAGTCTCGACATCTTTTCTGCCCGACTGATACGAGATTTTTTTAGCTGATCCGGAAATCTGAAAAAAGGTCATGGTTGGGTCTGTGTCGGTTTTAAACTCGATATGTTTCATGGAAACATGATTATTTTTCAGATCTTGATCAATATCAAGAGATCCATTGATAAGAGTGATTTTCTGAATAATGACAGGGGATTTCTGGTTTGGCGCTCTGGAACGGACAAACGCCGTTTTAAGAAAATCGAAATTCGTTTTTCCTTCATGATTCCAGATCAGATGGATTTCCGGATCCTGGAAATGGATTTTATTAATGAGAAGAAATTCGGTGAGAAGGGACCATGGACTAAAAGAAAGGATAATTTGTTTCGATTTTAATACCCGGGGAGCATCCTTCGACTCTTCCAATTCGAAATCATCCAGGATCAGAAAGGCGGGAAATAGAGTTAGACGGACCTTGTCGACCGCTACTGACGCATGGAGTTCTTGTTCTATTTTTTTAACCACAAATCTTTTTAAAGGCTCGGAAAATAACCCGCCTCGAAAAAGAAGATTGATGATTAGAAGAGAAAGTATAATTAAAGAGAAAATAAAAATGATTCTTTTCCGCAATCATGACTCCAGACACAACTCTACCTGTTTTTTAGTTCAATAAACTTCATCCGGAGTGTATAAAGAAGATTTGACAGGAGACTATTTTCTTCTTTGGTCAGATTTCCTTTTGTTTTTTCCTCTAAAAGGGATAAGAGGTCGATGATTTCTTTCGCATGAGGGAGATTCAGTTCTGCTTTCCCCTGGTCAGGGAGAGCGTTTTCCCCTAAATGGACAAGGGCGGAAGTTCCCAGTGAAAGGAGAAAACCGGAAAAGTTGAGGGCGACCCCTTCTGTTTTCGGCTGAGAAGTATTTTTATTTTCTTGCGGTTGAGAAGGCGCCTTTTCTTTTGGGGGTTCTGCGACAGGCTCGTCTAATTTAATTCTTTTATCTGAGACCGTAAATCCTTGATTTTCTTCACTCATTTTGAAAACCCTTCACTTGTGAAAGTCTTATTTGAATGAAAAATAAATTATCATATTTAGGTTAACGATTGCAACTTTAACGGGGCATCTGTTAATATTTTATAAATTCAGGTCTATCCCAAAAAAACATGCCGAAGTACCAATATCATATTTTTAGCTGTACTAACGAAAGACCGGTCGACGACCCCAAAGGATCCTGTGCCGCAAAAAGGGCAAAGGAACTTCAGGAAATTTTCAAAAAAGAGATTCACAACCGTGGATTAAAGAAAACAGTCCGGGCAAACAAAGCGGGGTGCCTTGACATGTGTGCGCGAGGCCCCGTGGTGGTCATTTACCCCGAGGGGGTGTGGTACTCGATTCAAAATGAAATCGATGTTATTGAAATTATTGATAAACATATTGAAAAAGGGGAGGTGGTAAAACGTCTTCTGATTCAGGAATAGAAGAGGGGAAAGCCCTTTTTCAAAAAACACTCCATCAATATCTCCAAATGCAGGGAGCGGATTCCAGGAGAGCTCCCTTTCTTTTTTCCTATCCTCATAGAACTTCCATCGGCCTTTTACTGATTCATGGCTTAACCGCCTCACCCTGGGAAGTGGTTGAAATCGGCAGGCGAGCCTATGAGAAGGGGTTCAACGTGTATGGTGTCCGATTAGCAGGCCATGGGACCACCCTGGAGGATCTCGACCAGAAGGTGTTTCAAGATTGGATTCAATCCGGACTGGAAGGAATCAACCTGATTCAGCATTTCGCCGATAAAATCGTGGTTTGCGGTCTGTCGTTGGGCGGGCTTACCGCCCTTTATCTCGCTGAAGGTAAAAAATGCGACGCGGTTATTTCACTTTCAGCTCCCCTTTACCTTAAAACTTCCCTCAAACTCTTCATTTCTATTTTCAAATATTTCAGGAAATACCAGTTCCGTCCGTTGCGCCCTGAGCTTGAGGATTTCTATTATCCAAAGCATTCTTTTCATGCGTTGCAGGAGATGATTAAGTTGGGAAGAGATGTTGAGGCTAACCTTTACAAAATCAGTCAGCCCATTTTGGTGATGCAGTCTAAAATGGATGTTAGAGTAGACCCAAAAAGCGGTTTCACGATTGAGCAGAGGGTTCAATCAAAAATTAAGGAAATCGTTACTTATGAAAAAGGGGATCAGGTTCCCCATGTGATGACGACTCTTGAAAACCCTTTAATTGAAAAGGTCTTTGAAAAGATGATGACATTTCTATTCCGGATTTCTTCCGAGTAAGCGGTAAATAGCCGCTTTTCCAAAGAAAAGAAAGCCTCTCATCGCTTCTGGAGGATGTCCGGCAACGCAAACTATTGGGGTTTTACCGACGACTCCGTTCACCATCGGTTTCCCGGACCGCATCGGAACGCCGTTTACGAGTGTTCCAGGTTTTCCCAGGGCATTAATTATCTCAGCGACAAAATCTCTACCCCCGACAGCAGTGCCGCCGGAAATTAAAATCATGTCGCTGGTTTTTAACGCTTTTTGAAGCTCTTTTTTAAAAGAGTTAAAGTCATCTTTAACAATCCCCTTAAAAAGAGGGATGCCGCCGGCTTCTTCAACCGCCGCGGAAAGGGCGTAGGAATTGGAGTCCCAGATAAAACCCGGGCTGAATTTCTTAGTCGGGGAAATCACCTCGTTGCCGGAGGAAAAGATTGAGACTTTTGGCTTGCAGGAGACCTGCGCCTTGAGAATCCCCATTGAAGCCAAAAGACCGATATCGGCCGGGTTCAGGAGTTTACCCTTTTTTAGAAGAAAGCTCCCTTTTCTCAGGTCGCATCCCTGGGTTTCAATATTCTCAGCTGGTTTGAAGGCCCGTTTAATATAAAATTTGTTATTTCTTGGTTCATAGTCAAAAGGACGAATAACCGCATAATCTCCTGGAGGAATATAGCTTCCCGTCGTGACGGAAAGACCCGTTCCAACCGGGATGGCCTTTATTTTTGAAAAACCGAGCGGGATTTCCCCTTTGGGGACGATTCCGATGGGGTTATTGGTAGCCGCCGATTCTGTGTCTTGAATATTGACGACATAGCCTTCCATAATGGATCTGGAATAGGGAGGCGAGTCCATAGGAGCTTTAATATCTTTGGCCAAAACCCTGTGAAGCGCCATTGACAAAGGGATGATTTCTTTTTTAAGGTTTCCTTCCGGGATTTCAGGTAAAAACTTCGCTAATGCCGTTTGAATGGGGTCATCCGTTTGGGAATTCATCATGTTACTCCTTGTTTTTGTTAGTAAAACAAGAAAGTGAAAAATTGTCAATAAAAATTAAAGAATTTCCCTGTTTTTCGTGATAAATCTTATTTTCTTGACGTTGAACCCTCTAGCCGTTACGATTAAATTTTAATTAAACCTATTTCATTGAAATTAATCTTGGGGAAAATATGGCAAACGAATTTATGAGTCCAGACCATTTTTTTGTTGAAAAGTTTGGTTTAGAATCCTCTCAACTTGAAAAGACGATGAGTCGTGCGCTTGGGAATAAGGTCGATTATATGGACCTTTATTTTGAATACCGGACGAACGATTCCATTTCACTTGAAGAGGGGATTATTAAGAAAGCCAATAAAAACATCAGTCAGGGGGTCGGGGTTCGGGCGACTGCCGAGGAAAAAACCGGATTTGCGTATTCTGACGAGATTTCCCTTAAGAATATTGAAATCGCCGCCGATACGGCAAAATATATTACCTCTTCGCCGGCTTTGATTAAAAGAACCGGGATTGCGGGAAAAGAGCCTGTTAAAAAAGATCTTTATCCGGTTCATACGCCGATCAGCGAGGTTCCGTTTAAAGATAAGGTTGAGATTTTGCAAAAAATGGATCGAATTGCCCGGGCCTATGATCCGAGAATTAAAAAAGTCATGCTTTCGTTTTCAAGTGAACATAAGATAATTTATGTGGTCACTTCCGATGGGATAGCGGTAGGGGATGTTCAGCCTTTATCCCGTTTAAATATTACCTGCATCGCGGAAGATGGCGGCGAACGTCAAATCGGAACTTATGGAGGCGGCGGCCGGAACGAATTTTCGTTTTTTCTTGATCATCATCTCTTTGAGTTTTATGCCAAAGAGGCGGCACGCCAGGCAGTCCTCAACCTTTCAGCGGTTTCCGCACCCGCGGGCATAATGGACGTTGTTTTAGGCCCCGGATGGCCGGGGATTCTCCTCCATGAGGCGATCGGTCATGGCCTGGAAGGGGATTTTAACCGGAAAAAAACGTCTGCTTTTTCGGACAGAATCGGTCAAAAAGTCGCTTCTTCGTTATGCACCATTGTCGATGATGGAACAATCAAAGGGAGAAGAGGGTCGCTCAATATAGACGATGAGGGAACGGAAACCCGGAAAACCGTCCTGATCGAAAATGGCATTTTAAAAGGATATCTCCAGGACAAGCTAAATGCCCGGTTGATGAATATGGCCCCCACCGGGAACGGCAGGCGAGAAAGTTATGCGCATATCCCGATGCCGAGAATGACGAATACCTATATGTTGCCGGGCAAAGATAAAAAAGAAGATATTATTTCGAGCGTTAAGAGAGGGTTGTATGCGGTATCTTTCGGGGGCGGTCAGGTGGACATTACAAACGGGAAATTCGTTTTTTCGGCCAGCGAGGCTTATTTAATTGAAGATGGAAAAGTGACGAGGCCGGTTAAAGGGGCGACGTTAATTGGAAATGGGCCTGATGTTTTGACCCGTGTGTCCATGGTGGGAGACGATCTACAGCTGGATCCCGGCGTAGGGACCTGCGGGAAAGATGGACAGTCGGTCCCGGTCGGGGTAGGGCTTCCAACCATTAAAATTGAAGGGATGACCGTAGGAGGGTCTGCAGTATGATCGATCCGGAAATCGGCAGAAATCTTTTAGCTAAAGCCAAAAAAAAAGGTGCGACAGAAGGGGATGTGATCATTGTCGAGAGTCATTCCTTTTCGGTTCAGGTCCGAATGGGAAAGCTCGACAAGATCAGTCAAGCCAATGGAAAGAAATTGGGATTACGACTTTTTTTTGGAAAGCGGACTTCTATTTCGGCGACGTCTGATCTGAGCCGTCAATCGCTCGAAACTTTGTTAAATAACACCTGTGAAATGGCTCAGGCTACGGAGGAAGACGCTTTTTCGGGGCTCCCCCAGCCTGAAGAATTGGCCAGGAATTATCCTGACCTTAATCTGGACGACGTCAGCGCCGAAAAAATGTCCGTTGATCAAAAAATTGAAATGGCCAAAGAGATGGAACAGGCCGCTTTGTCGTTTGATCCCAAAATCACCAATTCTGAAGGCGCAGACCTCAGCCATTACCGGAGTCATATCTGGTATATGAATAGCCATGGGTTTAACGGTGATTTTCCGGCGGCAGGTTCTTCGATTTCCGTTTCTCCGATTGCCGGGCTACAAGGTGACATGCAGCGGGACTCCTGGTATTCTACCCATCGAAAATTCAGCCGGTTAGCCAGGCCTTCTGAAGTCGGGATTAAGGCGGCCCAACGGACGGTGCGAAGGCTGGGGGCCCGGAAAATAAAGACCTGTGCGGTCCCGGTGGTTTTTGATCCCGAAATGGCCGGGAGCCTTTTAGGAAATCTGTTTTCAGCCGTTTCCGGGAGCGCCCTCTATCGCGGAGCTTCTTTCCTGGTTGAGAAATTAAATGCCCGGGTGGCTTCTTCCCTGGTCACCGTGATCGATGACGGGACGCTTCCCGAAGGTTTAGGGTCCAAGCCGTTTGATGGGGAAGGATTGCCGGTTCGCCGGAAATTCGTCGTCGAAAACGGGATTTTAAGGAATTATCTTTTAGATACCTATTCCGCAAAAAAGTTAAAAATGAAATCAACCGGAAATGCCTCCCGATCGATCGGCGATGCGCCCTCTGTCGGCCCCGGCAATTTCTTTATGAAAGAAGGAAATGACACACCCGAAGAAATTATAGGGTCCGTAAAATCAGGGCTTTATTTAACCGAAATGATTGGTTTTGGGGTGAATATGATCACCGGGGATTTTTCGCGAGGCGCGGCAGGGTACTGGATTGAGAATGGGGAACTCGCTTATCCCGTTGAAGAGATTACCATTGCCGGGAACTTAAAAGAAATGTTTTTGAATATTGAAATGGTTGGAAAGGATCTCGAATTTAACGGATCGATTGTCGCGCCGACTCTAAAAATTTCAAAAATGACCATTGCCGGGAATTAACAAAGTCCTTCTTTTCCGCCTTCGGCTTACCCGAAATTGACGATTCTAACTTTCTCGGTCATACTTTAATTGAATTGAAAAAGTGAACGATTTAATCTTGAGGTTTTTTCTTGGAAACGCAACCCATGAATGCAGCGAATAAAGAAAACAGGAAAAATTCTAAAAATTCCGGATTCAAAACCAGCAAATTCCAAAATAATAAAAACCTGGAAGAGCTGGCATTAAATTTATCGAAAGTTTCCAAAGAATTTGAAAACGCCGACATGGTCCAGCAGATATTGACGACCTTGACTAAACTTGTCGAAATGAATGCCGACCGTCTGGATATGAAAATCCTCAGCACGACCCTTAAGGAATTAAGGTATGCTTTCAAGATTTTTGCTCCCTATCGGAAAATTAAAAAGGTCAGTATTTTTGGTTCCGCTCGAACGGGTGAGGATGATCCCGATTATCATATGGCTTTTAAAATCGGGGAGTCGCTGGCTAAAAACGAATTTATGGTTATTACGGGCGCCGGGGAGGGAATTATGAAGGCGGCGCAGGGGGGGGCTGGCGCCGAAAAAGGCTTTGGCGTAAACATCATGCTTCCTTTCGAACAATCCGCAAACCTGTTTATTGAAAAAGACCCTAAATTGGTCACGTTCAAATACTTTTTTACCCGAAAATTGATTTTTATCAAAGAAACCAACGGTGTGGTTCTTTTTCCAGGAGGATTTGGAACCCACGATGAAGGGTTCGAAACATTGACGCTATTGCAAACCGGGAAATGTGACCCCTTGCCCGTGGTTTTTGTCGAAAATCCGGAAAGACCTTATTGGACGAAATGGAAGGAGTTTATCGACGCCTGTTTATTAAAAAGAGGTCTTATTTCACGTGATGACCTCGATCTGTTTAAAATTGTAACCACCGTTGAAGCGGCGGTGGAGGAAATCACTCACTTTTATGCGAATTATCATTCCATGCAGTTTGTGCGTGAAAAACTGATCATTCGTTTAAAACATGGTGTGGATGAGAGACTTTTAAATCATTTAAACATGGCGTTTAAAGAAATTTTGGTCGCTGGAAAATTTGAACAGGCCAAGGCGTTGCCGGAAGAGGAAACCCCTTATCCTGAACTGAACCACCTCGAAAGAATTTCCTTCCAATTCAACCGAAGAAATTACGGCCGTTTGCGGCAATTGATCAACTTCTTAAACCAGAATTAGAGGAATCGACTTTTGACCCAAACCCCGCCCGCAATCAAAAGTTTATTAAGTGTTGACAGCGCTATGGTTTTTTGGTCAAGTCTTAAAATGTTTTTTTCAATTTCTAAAAGAAGTCGATAATAAGTCTTCGTCATGACCTCAATCATATTTTTACCCACATTTTCACATCCCTGTAAATTCATTTCGGCCTTTTGATAATAAATTTTCGTCCGGTCGATTTCAAACTGGATTAACTTAACATAGGCGTCTGTTTTTAAATGGTCTTTAAGGTCATTTTCAGAATAAGAAAACCGGTCCAGGTCTTCTTTCGGCAGGTATAATCGTCCTTTTTCAAGGTCTCCAAAAATATCCCTGAGAATGTTTGTCATCTGGAAAGCGATTCCCAGATTCACGGCGCACTCCCTTGCATCAACAGACCTGTCCTGGAAAATTTCCATACAAACGAGTCCAACGGCAGAGGCTACCCGGTAACAGTAAAGTTTAAGCTCTTCAAAAGTACCGACGGAAAAGGGATGAATATCCATTTCCATTCCCTTGAGAATTTCATCAAAATAAAGAGGCGTTAAATGATAGAGTTTGAAAAAAGGTTGGAGTTTCGCTGTTAACGGGTGAGAGGGTTTCCCATCAAAGCATTTTTTCAATTCGGCCCGCCAGGTTTGAATTTTTTTTATTTTTCCAGCGATCGTTTCGGCTGAAGGATCAGCGGGAGAGGAGGGTAAATCAATTTCATCGTCAATCTGTCTGCAAAAAGAATAAAAACTGAAGAGGGCTTCTTTTTCTTCAGGGCGGAGAAAAAAGAAAGAATAATAAAAATTACTTTTCAAAGTAAGGGCGTATTTTCTTGAAATCGATTTCACTGAGTGAATCGACAATCATATCGGCTTCGATTAACTCATTTTTTTGATAACTATTCGTCACGGCAAGACAGACCATTCCTGCCCGGTGGGCTCCTTCAATTCCACCGATTGAATCTTCAATCACCAGAACTTCAGAAGGTTTTATAGGGGAATTTTTTTGATAAAAGGCATTCAGGCCCCGCAAGGCATTTAAATAACATTCCGGATGAGGTTTCCCGTGAAAGGTTCTTTCAGCGGCGATGATCACCGGGAAAAACTCCTCAAGGCCGGCACGTTTAAGGATAAACTCGATTTCAGCGTTTAAGGCGCCTGAAGCAATGGCTAAAGGAAAAAGGCCGGCTGTTTTTCTGATAAAATCAGGCGCATCCGGGAATAACACTTCACGGGTTGAGATGACCTCATTATAATAAATGGTTTTCCGATGAATCAGTTTCGAGAGGCTGTCCGGCGTAAAGGTTTTATTGTGCCTTCGAAGTCCTGTTTCAAAGGCGTCGTGATCATTTAAGTGGAGGTAAAAATGATTGTATTCGTCTCTGGAAATGAGGACTCGTTCCTCCGCCATGACTTTTGCGAAAAGCTCGAAATGAATAGGCTCATCATCGGCGATGATACCGTTAAAATCAAAAATGACCGCTTTTAACATAGATCGTTTAACCATAACATAAGATGTATTCTGTCTGTCAATAGCGAAACGTTTTATCACCCGGGTTGTGATCTCAAAATGAATATGGTATAAAATCCTGTCAACACCTGATTCTTTTCACAAAAGGCTTAACTTTATGGCGCATAGTATTGTCCCTGCCGCAGAGGCGATTTTAGACAAGGAGTTTACCGTTCTTAACAAAGGATTTGTCCGGCTGGTTGATTACATGGGCGGTGATGAACGGATTGTCCAGTCGGCCCGCGTTTCTTATGGCAGCGGAACTAAAACTGTTCGCGAAGATAAAGGCTTGATTAACTATCTGATGAAAAACCTTCACACTTCGCCGTTTGAGCAGGTCAGTCTGACCTTTCATGCCAAGATGCCGATTTTTGTCGCTCGCCAATGGATTCGTCACCGTACCGCGCGTCTAAATGAAATTTCCGGGCGGTACAGCGTGATGCCGGACGAATTTTATCTTCCGGCTCCAGAAGACATCCGGTATCAGAGTCAAAATAATAAACAGGGACGAGGCGAGGAAGTCTCTCCGGAATTACAGGCCAAAGTCATTGAAATTCTTAAAAAGGACCAAATTTCGGTTTACGCCAATTACGAAGCCATGATTAAGGATGATGTTGCCAGGGAACTTGCCCGGATTAATCTTCCTTTGAGCCTTTTCACCCAATGGTATTGGCAGATTGACCTCCATAATTTGTTTCATTTCTTACGTTTGCGCATGGATGATCACGCCCAAAAAGAGATTCGCGTTTATGGCGAGGTGATGGCCATGATGGCCAAAGCCGTTGCACCGATGGCCTATGAAGCTTTTGAAGAGCATATTCTCCACGGAACTCGTCTTTCCAGAACTGAAACCGCTGCGGTTCGGGAAATTCTGGCCGGTCGTGAGAATCCGTTGAAAGGAAAAGAACTGGAGGAATTTAAGCGGAAAATTCTTTCCCGGGAAGGAAGGTAAAGTGCTGTCATGAAGGTTGCGTTTCAATCCCGGTTTAAAATGGATCCTGTCCCCATTCGCGGGCATACCCTTCTCTGCCTGCAGGGTTTTCGCGGAGAAGGATATGATCCGATGTTTACCGCCCATATGTCTGCGATTCATCGACGTTTGACCCAGGATCCACACATTCTTGTTCAAGTCATGACGTCTCCGGATACTTTTTGTCATTCTTGTCCTAATCTTTCCGCTGAAAATAGTTGCAGGCTTCACGGAGACGGAACGGAAGTCACTATGGTTGAGCAGGATAAAGAAGTGATGCGGCGTTTAGGTTTGAAAAGCGGGGATATTCTGTCCTGGGAAACAATCTTGAAAAAAATTTCAGCAACGGTCAGGCCTGAAATGCTAAATGAAATTTGCGGGGAATGTCCCTGGTTGCCCCTGAATTACTGTAAGGAAGGCCTTATTTTTCGGGAAGAGG
Source organism: Nitrospirota bacterium (assembly GCA_016178585.1). NCBI lineage: Bacteria > Pseudomonadati > Nitrospirota > Nitrospirota bacterium. The sequence goes on along the minus strand of JACOTA010000064.1, from coordinate 39,137 downwards.
CTTCCCTTTCGTCTCCGGCGCAAACGGAAGAATGACCATTCCTAAAAGATAGACGATTCCGATTAAACTGACGGCTTTCCCTGGTTCAAAAAGAGTTCCTAAATAACCTTTTACAAAGGGCCCCGCTGAGGCCAGAGTCCTTCCAATATTGAAACAGAATCCGACCCCCGTGGCCCGAACTGAAGTGGGATAAAGCTCCGGAAGATAAATTGGAAAGCCGCTAAAAATTCCATTGTTAAAAAAACCTAACACGGGAAGAAGCCATAACATCACGGTGTAATCTCGCGGAGTCAAAAATGTGACGGGGAGCATAATAAAACTGCCCAGGCACATGAGAAAAAACGTAAGGCGGCGGCCGATGCGATCTGCAATTGGACCGAAGGCCAAATACCCGGCCAATGCCCCGCCGTTCAGGCTCATCACGGCAAAGCTAACATACCGGTTTACCATTTCCGAATCGAGGTTTTTTGGGGCCAACAGTTGGCGAATCAGTGTCGGGGTCCAGTTTGTGGCTCCCCAAAGGCCAAAGACGGCCACAAACGCCAGGATTGATCCAATCACCGTCTGTCTTCTCAAATCTCGGTTAAATAACCTTTTGAGGCTAAAAGTTAAAAGTTCCCGGTCTTTCTCCGAAGGGTGAATGGAGGGATTTTTTTTTAAAAGTTTGTCGCGGTGTACTTTAATCTTTACCCATGCTTCCGGTTCCTTAACGAAGAAACGGATTAAGAGGGTAACCAGGGCCGGTAGAATTCCGATGAGGAACAAAATCCTCCACCCGGAGGCTCCGAAAAAGAGATTGGCCAGCGCGGCGAGGAAAAAACCAACCGCCCAGGCTGATTGTAAAATTCCCGCAGCTTTAGCCCTTTTATCCTGGGGCCAGATTTCTGCCACAAGCGAGGCCCCGGCGGCCCATTCGCCTCCGATTCCCAGGGCCGTTAAAAAACGGTAAATCATTAACTGCCACCAGGAGTGCGATAGGGCGGCCATTCCAGTAAAAACAGAATAAATGAGAATCGTCAGGATCATGGTTTTGGTCCGGCCGATGTAATCAGCCAGGGTGCCAAATAAAATCCCGCCCAGGGCCCACCCCATCAGGAAAACCGAAAAGATAATTCCTCCATACCATTCGATTCCTTGCGTCGAAGCCCCGACACCCAGCAATTCGTGAAGCGCCGGATGGAGGACCATGGCGTAGAGGGTAGAGTCCATCGAATCAAAGACCCAGCCCAACCAGGCGACAGTTAAGACCAGCCATTGATAGCCTGTTACTCCCATCCACCAGCGTTCTGTTTTCAAATGCCTCTATTCAGGGACCCGTGCGGGTTCACTTCGTGAACTCCTCCGATGCCCCCGAACCCCGCGTTTTGCTCGGTCTAACTACGACCATTCCCAAGTCCGTCACTGGCAGAGCCAGGTGCTTTACTATTTAAAATGAAAGTAGGGTTTAGAAAGCGTTTTTGAAATAGATCAGTAAATCCCTGACTGAAAGCATTCCGATTATCTTTCCATGTTCGGTGACGGCCAAATGTCGAATTCCTCGTTCGCTCATCATATCATTTGCGTCCTTGGCGGATTTTTTGATATCGATTGATATGACAGGTGAACTCATAATGGAATCTACGCGGGTTTTATACGGTTCGACCGATTCCGCTAAACCTTTTCGCACTAAATCAGTTTCGCTGACGATTCCGATACACTCATGCCCCTGTTCAACCAATAAGGAGCCAATTTTATAATTTTTCATAAGCTGGGCGGCTTCGTAAATCGTGGTTTTTGAATCGACTTTTTTTACTTCTTTTGTCATCAGAATCGATAGCGGAAGCATGGGATTTCCCTCGGCTGTTTAAATGAGTTTTTATTTTAGTCCATCTGAGGCTGAAGAGTCAATTGTCGGTAACGGTGGGTCTGGTTGTCTCTGTTGAAGGTGAAAAACCAGTTGCAGGCCAAGAATCCACATATTGCTTTCAGGTTGCCGCACGAGTCTTGGGCCGTGTCCAATCCAATTAACGGCTTCCCTCTGTGATTCTGAAAAACGGTAAGAATCGTAGTCAATGACGATTTCAAAAAGAGGATTAAAACGGAAACCGCAATTCGCGTAAAGACTCAATTGTCTTCCGGGGTGCAGAGGAGGGTTTTGATCAAAACCTATATCGGTCAAATGGGCGTTCTCAAAAGTATAGAGGGGATATTTCCCTCCTATGGTGAACCAGATGCCCTCTTCTCCTTTTTGTGAAAGACGGGGACCCAATTTGACATAAACGATGTCGTAATCTTCAACCTGACCCTGGATGTTTCTGTTCCAATGATCCCATCCCAGGCCGGTGATGACGTCAAGCGATAGGGAGTTGTTTAGAGAAGACCGGAGGTTAAGATGCCCTTCGTTTTGAAAGCCTGAATAACTCGTGGTCGTCGTGACGGGAACTCCGGTCTCTAAGGTCTGACCGTCGTATTTAACCGCTCCTAAATAAAGTTTTCCTTCATAGCCAAAAAAAACGCGATCTTTCCGGTCTTGCGTCCAATCCAATCTAACGGCGTAACGGAAACCACTTTCTTCCAGGAACTGTTTCCCGTCGGCATCCAATTCCCGCCAGTCAAAATATTCCGGACCCATTCCTGCTGAAACAGATCCCCACGCAGGGCTTAGAAAGAATAAGAGTTGAAAAATGATTAGAACAAGAAGATGCATGGGTTTGTTTATACCATTAAAGTTAAACAAGGCAAAGGCTTTTCTTGACAAAATCTGATTCCCTGACTATTATCCCAAAAGGGGAGCCTGAATGTTAAGAAAAACCAACCTAACAGCGATTTTATCGTTCTTAAGCCTTTTTGTCTTCTTAAACCACATTTCGCAATATCCCGCCTTTTCTTCCATTAATCCAAATGAAAAAAAGGACACCCGCGCTATTCAATCCGGAGAAAGATTGGAGTTTTCAATTAACTGGATGGGAATCAATGCCGGAAAAGCGATTCTAGAAGTGGGTAAGACGATAGAGGTTGGTTCGAGTAAAGCTTTTCATATTACGTCGACGGCTACGTCAAACAATTTTATTTCGCGCTTTTTTCCTGTTGAAGATCGGATCGAGACTTTTATGGATGTTGACAATCTCGTTCCCTTGAAATTTAAAGCCCATCAAAGAGAAGGAAGGCGGACGAAAGATCGGGAAGTCATTTATGATCAAGTCAATCATAAGGTTTCACAGGTAGAAGAAGGAAAAGAAGAGACCTTTGATATTGCTCCCGGCGCCCAGGATGCTTTGTCTGCTCTTTATTTTTTCAGGACGCTTGCATTCCCACTGCCCGGAGAATCCGCTTTTATTAAAGTCTATGAAGGGGGGAAAAACTGGGACCTGGAAATCAAAGTTTTAGAAAAAGAAACCATCGATACGCCGATAGGGAGTTTTAACACGATTAAAACCATTATCATGGCCCGGTTTGAAGGGGTTTTTTTAAATAAGGGCGATATCACGGTTTGGTTTACCGATGATCACCGCCATGTTCCGGTTCAAATGAAAAGTAAAGTGGTTATCGGTTCGGTTACTGCGTTGCTGGTCTCGAAAGAAGACGAGGTCGAATAGGTTCACTGTCGAATGGTTACGAAAAGATAGCCTCCAATGGCCAAAAACAACAGGTTGGCGAGCCAGGCAGAGAGGAGCGGCGGGAGAATCCCGCTATGGCCTAAAGAGGTGCTGAGGGCATAGATAATCCAATAACTGAACCCTATGGCCAGGCTGATTCCGATTCCTTTGGATATGCCGGCCGATCTTTTATCATTTTTTAATCCAAACGGAATGGCAATCAAGGCCATTAGGATATTTACAAACGGAAAAGCCACTCTCCCATATAAATCGACCCAATAGCGAGTGGCGACATATCCTTCAGAAGTCAGCTTCTTAACATAATTTTTGAGTTCATCGTACTTCAGCCGGTCTTGTTGTATTTCAATCTGTTTAAAATCTGCAGGCGTCTTATCAAGATAAAATTTTTCTTTATCAAACGTACCCGTCGTGATTTGCCCGTCTCCTGAAAATTTTCTCTTAATTCCCGACAGGAGGTACCAATCAGACCCCTCATAGACAAGTTCTTTAGCGTCAATCTCTTCAATCAATGAAAAATTGTTTGAAAGTTTATAAATCCCTATTCCTAAAATTTTACTTTTTTCGGGATCAATTAACTGAACGTTGAATAAAATATGGTTTTTTGTTCTAAACCATATTTTATTTTGTCGAAAATACGAAGTTTCACTTCCCTTTTCAATGTAGATCGATCTGACAAACTCTGCTTGTTTTATTCCTGAGGGAATCATGCTGGTATTGGCGTACAACAAAAAAAATGCCAGAACAAATACCGCCGCCAAAATGGGTATAGCGGTTTTAAAAGGGCTGATCCCAGCGCTTTTTAGAGCTGTGATCTCGTTATTTTTTGTAAATGTGCCAAAGGTAATCAGGGTTGAAATGAGGATGGCAATCGGGCTGATGTCATAAAATATCTTCGGGAGCTGATATAAAAAGTATTCAAAGATGACAAAAAGGTCAGGCTTGTATCGCAAAAAAACTCTGACCTTTTCAAAAAAATCGATGAGGAGATAAATGAAAAGCAGGGTAAATGAAGCAAGAGTAAATACTTTTAAAAATTCTTTTAAAATATAACGGTTAAGCAGCGTCATGCGATTTTTTTGAGCGCCATAATACCTGACGGTCGGTTTTAATGAGTAGAGGGATTGAACATAGAAGCAAAGCCCCATTTGGCAAAAAAGCCGATAAGAAAGGAGAGACCCAATTTTGGGCCAGAAAATAATCTCCTATCACGGTGAGAAAATAATAAAGAACGACAATGCCGATTCCAATTGCGAATCCGCCTAACTGTCCGGCTGACCTCCGCGTGTAGGTTCCCAGGGGAGGCCCCAGGATGCCAAAGAGGATTGTCGTAAAAGGGAGAGCATAGGTTTTGTAATACTCCTGCAGTTTTTGAAGATCTTCCAGATCGGCCTTGTTATTTCCGGTTCTGGCAATTTTTTCTCTCAAGGCCTGTAACCCGAGACGTTCTTTTATGCCGACATCGGGTTTCTTGATATAGGCCGATAAATCGATTTTAAGATCGTACTTCGAAAAGACAATCTGTTGAAAAACCCGTTCATTCTTTCCTTTTTTATAAATATTCCCATTGACCAATTGAAATCCGACCGTATTGGTCGCTTGGTCAGTTACGAAGGTTCCTTCCTGGGCCAGAATCAGGCTGGGGTCATCAGGATTACGTAAATCAGAAATGAAGATTCCCTTTAGATCTGAATAAGTGGGCATTTCTTCAACATAAATCATCATTTTATCGAAAAGGTCATTAAATATCCCTTCTTCCAATGCGACATTTAGCCTTTTTTTCAACACTTCAAAAGAGACTTCCTTCAACGAATTTCCTCCCCAGGGTTTAGCCAGCGTGGAAAGGAGCAGCGTTAAAAGGCCGACGGCGACCGAGAAAAAAAAAACCGGACGAATCATCCTGTAAAAATTCATTCCGGCTGACCGAAGAGAAATCAGCTCATTATCAGACGACAATCGGCTCATAACGGTTATTGAGGAGATGAGAACGGCAATCGGAAGCGTAATGACCAAAAGGGAAGGAACCGCGAAAATAAAAATTTTGATGAGGCTGAATAAATCAGCCCCTTTGTTTAGCGAAAGTTCAATAAATTCCATTAATTGTTGAATAAACAACATCCCGGTGAGAATGGAGAGACTAATCAGGAACGGTGGAATAATTTCTTTAATCAGGTAACGGTCGATGATCGCCATAGCGGTCAAAATATAATGGATTTTCAAAGCATTGTAAACAGTTTCCTTGCGAAAAGCCTTGACAATTTTATTTTTCATATGATACAAGCTATCTTTCGTTCAATTGAGGATTTTGAATTCTTACTTTTTAGCTGAATCTCAAATTCTATTTATTAATCTAATGGAACAAAAAGCCATTTTTAAACTCGGAATGAAAGGGGGTGAAACGAATGAAAAAAGGTCTTTCCGGTATGCTTTTGCTTGCAGGTTTATTTGCTTTTATTTTGGGGGGCTGTTATGAAAAACAGTCAGAAGCTCCAAAAGCAACTGCTCCCGAGGCCGTGACTCCTGCTCCAACAGAGTCTTCGCCCACATCAGCTCCGGCTGCATCTGCTCCCACATCAGCTCCAACCGCTGCAAAATAAGGTTTCCATTTCTCTTTTTATAAAGCCCCGTTTTTAACGGGGCTTTATCTTTTTCACTCCGAATTCCCCTTTCTTGACGAACCCTGGACGATATGATACTTTTTAAAAAAGCTTTAAATTTCCACCAGTTCGTTAGATAGTGAGATGGATCGAGGAAAAGCGTGGCTTTAGAAAAAACCGTTATTATTCAAAATGCACAAAAATTCACGATCAAGGGCCAAATCGATAAAGCCATCGATGAATGGCAAAAACTCATTAAAGAAACCCCTAATGATGGAAATATTTATAATATCATAGGCGATCTTTATCTAAAAAAGAATAACAATTCAGAGGCCATCGCCGCATACCTTAAAGCCGCCAGTGCTTTTGATAAAGCTGGTTTTTCTTTAAAAACCATTGCTGTCTACAAAAAAATAATCAAAATTAATCCAGAAAACTATGACATTTATATCAAGCTCGCCGATTTGGACGCGGAAAGAGGCCTCATCGGAAACGCAATTGAAGAATACTTAAAAGTCATTAAACACAATTCTCAAAGCGGGTTTAATAAAGATTCGATTCCAATATACAAAAAAATCGTCAACCTCGATTCAAATAATGTTGCGATGCGAACCAAGCTCGCAGACCTTTGTGTAAAGGAAGGACAAAAAGCGGACGCCGTTGAACAACATATTAAAATTGCCATCATTTACAAAACGGAAAAAAAGACTCTCGAAGCGGAAGAAACCCTTCGAAGGGCGCTTTCCTTAGACCCCGGGCATTCTCAAGCTTCCAGGTTATTGGAGGATCTTAAAACGTTGTCTGTTACCGAGCCAAACGCTTCGACGACCCCTTCTGAAAACTTTCCTTCAATAGCCGGGTATCAGGAGTTTACGATAACTTCGAATCGTCCGGTTGAAGAAAAGGCCGAGCCTGCGGCGGAAGCCGAAGTAATAAGCCCTTCGAATAATCTTACCGTTGAAGAAAAACCCATCGAGACACAGGATGAAAAACAAATCGATATTCCAACTTTAATGGGTGAAGCAGAGGGCTATGTCAATTACCGCTTATGGAATAAGGCGGAAGAAATTCTCCGCCAAATTATCCTGGTTGATCCAGGCCATGTAGAAGCTCAAAATCTTTTACAAACCATTCGACAGTCAAAAGAAGGCGTGGACATGATTCCTGTCGTAAATGATCCGTCATTTTCTGAGCTGTCCCCGGCTGAGGAGCCTGAGCTATTGTCAAAAGAAACGACGTCTCCATCTTCTTTATTTTCCCTGGACGATGGGAAAATTGAGGAAAAACTGGCAGAAGGAGAGTTTTACAGCCAGCAGGGGCTTTTGGGTGAAGCCAGAATTATTTACGAGACCATTTTGCGATTTTCTCCAGATAACACGCTTGCAAAGATAAAGCTGAAAAAGGTTTTGATCGATTTAAATGAAACGGAAAATACAGCCATTTTAGATCCCGTGCAGGAAATTTCTGAGGCGGTTTCATTGGAACTTCCCGCCGAACCAGCGGACGTACAACCTGAAGAAATTACGGATAGGCCTCCACCGGCTCCAAAAAATCCTTCCCCGGCTTCCTTTGTGCCAGGAAAAGTTAAACTCAAGACGACTGTTCTCGATAAAACCGAAAAAACCGACTTTGTAAATTTATTGGGAGAACTGGAGGAGGATTTCGAGGATGATCTTCACCAGGCTCCGGAGGCGGAAATCCAGGATGATGATTTTAGCAAGGTCATAAAAGAGTTTCAACGGGGCATTCAGAAAAATATCGGAGAAAAAGATTTTGAAACTCATTTTAATTTGGGGATCGCGTATAAGGAAATGGGCTTAAGAACAGAAGCCATCGGGGAGTTCCAAATTTCGGTCAAGGGAGCGGCAAGGACGGTAGATTCCGCGGTCATGCTTGCGCAATGCTACGTCGAGGAAGGCCTGACCAAGCTGGCGGTAGAGCAAATTCTTCAGGCTATCCAGATCAAAGAGCTCAATTCCGACCAAATTCATAGTTTGAAGTACGAGCTGGCAAATCTATATGAATTACAGGAAACTTTTCAGGAAGCCATCGATGTTTTGAGTGATATTTATAAAGAAAATGTCCATTATCGCGATGTTGCGAAGAAAATTACTCTTCTACGCAAAAAAAACAATTGAAAAGCTTGATTCAGTAGTTGTATTTCATTATAATCCACTTACAAATATTTTTGTCCTGCTTAGGATTAAGTGAGTCTGCGGGTGTAGCTCAGCTGGTAGAGTACAAGCTTCCCAAGCTTGGTGTCGCGGGTTCAAATCCCGTCACCCGCTTTTATCGGAAATTTTCCACTTTAGCCAAGGAAAGGTTTTGTCTCTGAATCCCCGACAATGATCAAAAGCATGACGGGTTACGGGAAAGCTGAATTTCCAATAAATGAAAGCAAATTTGATGTAGAACTCAAATCTGTCAATCATCGTTTTTGTGAAATTTCCCTATCGAATATTCCCCCGGGTCTGAGTTATTTAGAGTCGAAAATTAGAAAACTCATTGCGGCGAGATTTGGCCGGGGGCATTTTTATCTTTCTTTTCATCTTACTTCTCTATCGGAGGAGGGTTTTTCAAGAGGGCCTTTTTTTGATTTCGACGTTGTGAAACAGTGTTTTGATGCCCTGGCGGATTTAAAAAAAAAGCTCCGAATCGCGGAAGACGTGTCCTTGTCCCATCTGTTGAAGTTTCAAGATGTTTTTGTCCAAAAAAAGCCTCCCATAGACTTCAAGTCGGTGGGAGAAAATATGGATGCTCTTTTGGAAAAGGCCATGGCGGATCTCGAAAAAATGAGGACCGAAGAAGGGAGCGCCCTTGGGAAAAACATTATTTTTCATTTAGGGTTGCTTAAAAACAAGATTAAAGAAATCGAGGGATCGAGAGAATCCGTCATCCAAAATTATCAAAACCGCCTTCAAAAGAAAATCGACGAGTTGAAAGGCACGATAGAGGTAGATCCCCAGAGAATCGCTCATGAAGTGGTTTTGTTTTCGGACCGGATGGATATTTTAGAAGAAATGACAAGGTTACAAAGCCATATCGCACAGTTTTATACGATGGTAAACGGAGACGGACCTGCAGGAAGGGGAATGGACTTTTTGCTTCAGGAAATGCACCGTGAAATGAATACGATTGTTTCGAAAATCGGGGGATCTTCAGCTACAATTTTCATTAAACAAGAGCTTGAAATCCTTCGAGAACAGGTTCAGAATATCGAATAGCTTTGCGATGATTGAACGATGACACTTAAATCAAGAGGAAAACAAGGGAATGAACGAGGGGAGTAACAAACAAGGGCAACTCATTATTGTTTCTGCGCCGTCCGGCGCCGGGAAGACCTCATTATGCAAAAAAGTGGTTGAACAGGTTAAAGATGTTAAAATTTCGATTTCCTATACCACCCGGAGTTGTCGAAACGGCGAGGTTGAAGGACAGGATTACTATTTTATCGATAAAGCCCAGTTTAGAGCGATGATTGAAAACAATGAGTTTTTGGAGTACGCCGAAGTCCATGGAAACCTGTATGGAACTTCACGCAATCAGTTGATGACGCTTCAAAAACAGGGGTATGACCTTCTTTTGGATATCGACTCACAGGGAGCGATGCAATTAAAAAAAAAATATAAGGAAGGCGTTTATGTTTATATTCTCCCCCCTTCTTTTGAAATTTTAAAATCCAGGCTCATGGAAAGAAATTCCGATTCCCCGGAAGAAATTGCTAAACGATTGAAAAAAGCGAGAGAGGAAATTTGGAATTACAGGGAGTATTATTATTTAATTATCAATGACGAATTTAAAGAAGCCATAGAGGATCTAAAGTCCATCATTCTTGCGGAACGAATTAAAATGAGACGCATGAACTTTTCATGGATCGAAGAAACTTTCATTAAAGTCAAAGAAGGAGTTTAATTTAAATGTTAGATATCATATCTTTACCTATTGTGATTGAGAATAAAAAAATTGACAGCAGACACCGTTTGGTTATTATCGCGGCCCAGCGGGCAAAACAGATTATCGAGGCTCCTACGGCCCCTATCGATACAAGGTATGAGAAAGCAACGAGTGTTTCCGTAGAGGAAATCCTGGAGAACAAAGTTGTTTTCTTCACCGGTAAAGAGGCTAGACAGGCCCAAAAGGAAGCCAAAAGGGTGAGAGAGGAAGAAATGAAAACACAAGCCATGATCGCGAAAGAAGGGGAAATGGTGACTGAAATTAAAAAAGATCTCAGTGTCTATGTCGATGATTCGCTTGTTAAAGAGCCGGAAGGAGACTAGTTTGCATCGAGAATGTTAAAAAACAAACACATCATATTGGGAGTAACGGGAAGCATAGCGGCTTATAAAGCGCTTTCCCTCCTCCGCCAGTTAAAATCGACGGGTGCTTCTGTTACCGTGGTCATGACTGAATCGGCTCAAAAATTTGTGACCCCCCTCTCTTTTCAGATTTTATCCGGTCAAAAAGTCCATACGGATATTTTTCCGCCTTCCTTTGAAATGTCCCATATTACGCTGGCCGACCAGGTCGACCTTATCGTGGTGGCTCCCGCTACAGCAAACTGTCTTGCCAAAATGGCATCTGGTCTGGCCGACGACTTATTAAGCGCCTTAATTCTCGCTTCGTCTGCCCCGGTGATTCTTGTTCCCGCCATGGATGGAGAGATGTGGACAAAGCCAGTGACACGGGACAACGTAACATCTTTGTTAAAGCAAGGCTTTCAGTTTATCTGGCCGGAAAAAGGGTTGCTGGCGTCGGGAAAATTTGGGGAAGGACGGTTTGCCTCGGAGGCGGTTATCCTGAATGAGATCGAGCTTTTTTTTAATAAAAAAAGTGATTTGGCCTCAAAAAAAGTGTGCATTACCTCAGGGCCCACTCTTGAGCCCATTGATCCGGTTCGTTTTATTTCAAACCGTTCTTCCGGAAAAATGGGATTTGCTTTGGCCCAGGAAGCGCTCAATCGGGGCGCCAGGGTTACGTTAATTTCTGGTCCCACCGCCTTAGAAACACCAACCGGGATCGAGGCTATTTTTGTCGAAACGGGAGAACAGATGGCAGAAGCTGTTTCTAAGGTTTTTCCAACGGCTGATATTGTGATCATGGCCGCTGCAGTGGCAGATTTTAAAGTCGATCATCCTTCAACCGTTAAAATTAAGAAAAGTCAGGAGAAAATGGCGCTTAAACTGGTAAAAACAAGAGATATTCTCGCCGAATTGGGGAAATCAAAAGCCAAACAAATTTTGGTGGGTTTTGCGGCGGAAACGGAATCTTTTGATGAGGCCCCTTTGAAAAAACTTAAGGAAAAAAATCTTGATTTGATCGTCGCGAACAATGTGACTCTAAAAGGGGCAGAGTTTGGTTCAGATACTAATATTGTTGTGTTTTTCGACCGCGAAGGAAAAAAAGACCAATTTCCGCTTCTTTCAAAAAAAAAAGTTGCCGAGAATATTTTTGACAAAATTCTCACTTTGGCATCTTAAGAGCGCCGTCAGACACTTTCCCGAACAGGTGGGCAAGGGAGTGTAGCTTGACTTTTGAGGCAGATTTGTTATCATAAACTCATCGCAATTACTTATTATTTAAGGGAAAATTATGGCTGAAAAGCCCATGGGAATTTTATCCCCTGAAATTGAAAAGCTCAGCGAAAAGCTCCAGAAAGATCCCAATTCGAAGGTTTTTTTCAACCTTGCGGAGGAGTATTATAAAGCTGGAATGCTGGACGAAGCCTTAACCGTTTTAAGTCCAGGGTTAAAGGCGAATCCAAATTATTTAAGCGCCAAAGTCTTATTAGGAAAAATTTATTCGGACCAACAAAAAACAAAAGAATCAAAAGAAGTCTTTGAACAGATTCTTAAGATTAATCCTGACAATATTATCGCCAATAAGAAACTTTCTACAATTTATTTTAATGAAAGTTTATATCAGGAAGCGGAGAATTGTTGTAATCAAATTCTTTTCTTTAATGCCAGGGATACCGAGGCCTTAACGCTCCTTCAAAAAATAAAAGAAGCCAAACAGAGTTCTTTAAAAAAATCGGCAGGACCCAACGACGTTGTTTCTCCTCTCAAAGTTGATGAACCCATGATTTCGGCCGCGAGGAAAGAGCCGAATGATTCTTCACAAGACGGCAAGGCTTTTCCCAATCATCCCCTTGCAGCAATACCTTCCAATGAGTTCGTTTCGCAGACTCCTCTGCAAAAATCAATACCTCCACCGCCTCCCTCTGTCCCAGAACCTGTTGATTTCTTGAGCTTAAAAGGGGAAAATCTTGTGGTTTCGAAAATTTCGGAGGCCAAATCATCAAACGTTTACCCGCCGAAAGAAATCGAAAAAGGGATCAACTTTTCGGATGTTATGAAGGAGGAAGAAATTAAGCCTCCTGCAGACACCCTAAACAGGTCCGAGGCCTCAAAGGAAGGAAAAAAACCAGGCAGTCCAAAAGAAAACCAGGAGCATCTTGATACGATCGCGCTGGCTGAGCTTTACGTCAAACAGGGTCATTATGATCAAGGAATTCAGATTTACCAAAAGTTTTTGGATCAAGACCCGTATAATGAGACCCTCCGCCAACAGCTAGAAGATGCAAAGACTATTGGGAGCCTTTTGGGGATCAAAGATAAATCAAAGAAAATTGAAGAAGAAATTCTTCAAACGATTTTACCGGAGGATCCTTTAAAACAAAAACAAAGTGTTTCCAATATTTCGAAAATTTCCCCGCAAGAGGGTTCGGGGGGAAAAATGTTGAATCCGAAAAAAGAGGCAAAGATCAACCGGATAAAACAGTGGCTTGAAACCCTCAAAAAGGCACACCTATGAGTTTTTCCGAAATTTTGAAGAAAGTTGTCGAAGACGCGGACCATGCTATAGGCGCTGCTGTTGTCGCAAATGACGGAATTGTCGTTGAAGAATATAAAAAGGATCCTTCCATCGATCTTTATGTTCTGGGCGCCGAGTTTTGTAAAACCTTTAAAGAATTTAAAGAGAAGACAGATTTTCTTCAGAAGGGGTCTCCAGTCGAGTTTTCTGTTTTAACCGAGTCCCTTATTCTGATTTTTAAGAAAATAAATAACGATCATTTTTTGATTTTAGTTCTTGAATCCGAAGGAAATTTCGGCAAAGGCCGTTTCCTGATCAAACGGGAAATGGGCCAGTTGATCACCGAATTCCAATAAAAAAATGAAAAAAAAACAAATTCTCATCCTTCACGGTCCGAACCTTAATTTATCCGGTCAGCGGGAACCCGGGATTTACGGTCGAACGAGCCTTGAAGAGATCAATAAGAAAATTACTGAGGAGGCGACTCGATTGGGGGCGGACGTTAAGATCCATCAGTCAAACTCCGAAGGAGACCTCATCGGCTTCATTCAAAAGGCAATTGGGGTCTATCAGGCAATGGTCTTTAATCCGGGAGGTTATACCCACACCAGTATTGCCCTTCGTGATGCGATTTCGGCTTCTTTAATACCAACAGTTGAAGTTCATCTCTCGAACATTTATAATAGAGAAGCATTTAGGCAGCACTCGATGATCGCACCGGTTTCTATGGGTCAAATTTCAGGGTTCGGGCTTTATAGCTATCTTTTAGGCCTTCAGGCCGCAGTTTACCATCTTAATCAAACGAATCAAGCGTAGTCGTTTTCCCTTACTTAAAGCAGATATCAGAATTTACCCAATTTTAGATAAAAGGAAAGTTTATGATTTCAACCACGGATTTCAGAGGCGGGATCAAAATAGAATATAATGGAGAGCCCTACGAAATCATTGAATTTCAGCACGTTAAACCGGGAAAGGGTGCGGCTTTTGCCAAAACTAAAATGAAAAATCTCAAGACCGGAAATGTTCTGGAGCGCAATTTCCGTTCCGGTGAAAAATTTGACGCTCCCGATATTGAAGAAAAAGAAATGCAATATCTTTATGAGGAAGCGAAGAATTATTATTTTATGGATGTAAAAAATTACGAGCAATTGTTTGTCCCCGAACATCAGATGGGGGGGGCGCAAAATTTTTTGAAAGAAAACATGTTTGCTAAAATTATTTTTTATAAAGGACAGGCCTTGTCCGTTGAACCTCCTATGTTTGTGGAACTTAAAATCGTCGAGACGCCTCCCGGTGTTAAGGGAGATACCGCGACCGGGGGATCCAAGCAGGCAAAGGTAGAAACGGGAGCGTCGATTAAAGTTCCCCTCCATTTAGAGGAGGGAACCGTGATCAAGGTGGATTCAAGAACAGGAACCTATATCGAACGTGTATCGAAGTAAATTTAAAATCTAATAAACCTAAATAGGCGAAAAAAATGAACATCGACGAGATTAAAGAAATCATTGCAGTGCTGAAAAATTCCGGGATTGTAGAATTTGAGTTGGAAAAAGCCGGTGTTAAAGTGAGGATAAAAAGAGGTAAAGAGGCGTGGGTCGGCTCCAACGAAAATGACGCGAGCGGAAACAGGAACCCTTTCTCCGGGGAGAACAAGGCCGCGGGTCAAGAACGTCCTGCACAGGAGGTAAAAAACCTCCAAAACAAAACTTTAATTAAATCTCCAATTGTCGGAACTTTTTATCGATCTCCTTCTCCAGATGCGGAGCCCTATATGGAAGTCGGGAGTATTGTTAAAAAAGGCCAAATTGTCTGCATTATCGAAGCGATGAAACTGATGAACGAAATCGAATCGGAAACCGATGGAAAAGTCGTTGAAATCCTGGCTGAAAACGCGCATCCCGTCGAATATGGCGAACCTTTGTTTGTCCTTGAACCCATTTAATCGTAATTCATTCTAAAACATTAAAAGAAAAAAATGTTTAAAAAGATTTTAATAGCCAATCGTGGTGAAATAGCGTTACGGATAATCCAGGCCTGCAAGGAAATGGGGATCAAAACTGTCGCTATTCATTCGGAGGCAGATTCCTCTTCTCTTCACGTTCGGTTTGCCGATGAGGCTGTTTGTGTCGGACCGGCAGACGGCGCTCTCAGTTATCGAAATATTCCAAATGTTTTAAGCGCGGCTGAATTTACAGACTCGGAGGCCATCCATCCCGGATACGGTTTTCTTGCGGAAAGCGCGTATTTTTCAGAGGTTTGTGAATCAGCAGGCATAAAATTTATAGGTCCCTCCGCCGAGGCGATTTCTTTGATGGGCAATAAAGCGAAAGCCAGAGAAATCATGATTAAGAACGGAATTCCAGTCATTCCTGGAAGCGAAGGAAAATTAACAGGAGAAGATAACGCCGTTGAAACAGCAAAAAAAATAGGCTATCCCTTGATTATCAAGGCTTCTTCCGGTGGAGGCGGCCGGGGCATGCGGGTCGTCAACAAACCGGACGATCTCTTAAACGCGTTCCATGTGGCGCAGGCAGAGGCTCTTTCGGCGTTCGGAGACGATAGCGTTTACATGGAAAAATTTTTCCTGGAGCCCAGGCATATAGAAATTCAAGTTCTTGCGGATGAAAAAGGCCATATTGTCCATCTGGGGGAGAGGGATTGTTCGATCCAACGCCGGCATCAAAAAATTATTGAAGAAACCCCTTCTCCTGTTGTCGACGAAGCGACTCGAAATGAAATGGGTCGAATTGCCGTGGACATTGTCGATTCCATTGGATATGTCAATGCAGGGACGATTGAGTTTCTAATGGATAGTGATCAGAAGTTTTATTTCATCGAGATGAATACCCGAATTCAGGTTGAACATCCTATTACGGAAATGGTAACAGGAGTTGACCTGATTCGAGAACAAATAAAAATCGCGGCGGGACGGTCCCTGGAATTAAAACAAAGCCAAATTAAAAGAAAAGGGCACAGTATTGAATGCAGAATTAATGCTGAATCACCCGATACGTTTAAACCCTGTCCGGGCTTAATTACTCTTTTTCGCGCTCCGGGCGGTCTGGGGGTTCGGGTCGATTCCGGAGCCTATTCCGGGTATACCGTCCCGCCTTATTACGATTCTTTGATTGCGAAACTAATTGTATGGGGAGAAAATCGGACAGAAGCGATCATGCGGATGAGAAGAGCCCTGGATGAATTTATGATCGAGGGGATTCAAACCACGATTCCTTTGCATCAAAAAATATTTCAGGATCCCGGTTTTATCAAAAGCAAATATGCCACTAATTATCTGGAAAAATTATTTGCAAATTCCCACTAAAGACGAATTTTAATTTGAAAATAAATTCGAGCCTTAAGATTTGTCTGATTACGCCCCCCGATATCGGAAACCCTGATCTTTTTTATCCAAGATTTGAGGAAGCCTTGTCTCATGGAATTCGTTTTGTCCAATTTAGAAATAAGCAATTAACCAAAAAAGAGGGTTTCCGTGTTGCTATTCGATTGCGCGACCTATGCAGACAATATCGAAGTTTATTTATCGTTAATGATGAGATTGATATGGCGTTAGCTTTAGATTCTGACGGTGTCCATATCGGACAGCAAGATTTCCCCCTGGATTTAACCAGAAACCTGATGGGCCCTGAAAAGATCATCGGGGTTTCGACCCATTCTTTCCAACAGGCGACTGAGGCTGAAAGCGGTGGAGCCGATTATATCGGCTTTGGCTCAGTTTTCTCCACCGCTTCCAAAGAAAACACAGACCGGGTTGGTTTAGAAACATTAAAATTGATCAGGGATGAGGTTTCCATTCCGGTTTTTGCGATAGGAGGAATTTCCCCAACGAACGTTTCTTCCATTTTTGGCGCCGGGGCATCCGGAATTGCGGTGATTTCTTCTATATGGGATGAACCTTCTGTTGGAAAAGCCGTCGATAAGCTCAAACAGGAAATTCAAAACGTCAGTCGCTCCTGAATAAGACTATTTTCTTTTATTTTTAATTGACAAACTCTCCTAATATCTTTACCTTTAACCCAATTTTATTCAAGGAGTGTCTTTCTTGGTGAACGGTAAAATATTATTAGTCGATTCTGAAGAACCGATTCGTCATGTCATTTTAAATATCCTCAGGAACTATTCTGTTCTGGCTGTAGACTCCTCAGGGGCCGCTTTAAAGATATTAAACGAAGAACCCTTTGACCTTGTCTTAATCAATCTTCCTTTTAAACCGACCCATTCTTTATTTTTAAAAATCAAAGAACTTTATAAGGATTTACCCTGTCTTTTGTTGATATCGTTCCTGGAGGTTGAAACTGCGGTCGAATTTTTAAAGACCGGAATTTATGGTTTTATTTTAAAACCTTTCACCCGGCAAGAGATCCTCACGACGGTTGAAGAGTCGCTCTGGAAATTTCGTCTCTTAAATGAAAATGTAAGGCTTAAACTCCTTTTGCCCCTGTTCGAGATGACCCAAAATCTTGGGGTGCGGCCTGAATTTAATGATATCTTTCATCAGATTGTCAATTTGGTCATGCGGGAAACGGGAGCTGATCTGGTTTCTTTCTCCTATCATAATTTCTTAAATGATTCCGTTTTTGATGAAGTGAAAACGACCCCTGCCGGGGCACATCAAGGTATTTTTTCTTTTATTCAGTGGGTGAAGGCACATTTTAAACACCTTGAAACCCCTTTACTCATTACCGGGTTGGGGGAAGAATACCAGGACGTGGTGAACCAGATTCAATCGATTCATTACTCGTCTTTAATGGTTTATCCCTTGCGTTCCAAAAATCATTTGATGGGGTTTTTAATTTGTGGAAAAATTTCCAGAAAAAATCATTTTTTTGCAAGAGACAATGAGTTTTTTTCAATTATTGGAAACCAATTGGCAATCGTTTTGGAAAATTACAGGTTGATTGAAGAGCTTGAGAATGCCCATTTTGAATCCTTAAAAGGATTAGCCTCGGCAATTGAGGCCAAAGATGCCTATACCAGCGGACATTGTGACCGGCTGATAGAGCATTCCTTAATGTTTGCAGATAAACTGAATCTTTCAGACGAAGAGCGAAAAAAATTGAGGTATGGAGCCGCCCTGCATGATATTGGAAAAATTGGGATAAAAGAATCGATACTGGGAAAACCGGGAAAGTTGACCACCGCTGAATATGAAGAAATGAAGCGGCATCCCAAAATAGGCGCAGACATTTTACAAAATATTAATTTTCTAAAGCCGGTTACCCCTATTATATACCACCATCAGGAGTGTTACGACGGGTCAGGTTATCCTGAAGGAATTTCCGGAGAGCAAATTCCTCTGGGTTCAAGAATCGTCGCTATTCTCGATACGTTTGATGCCATGACGACAGACCGGCCCTACCGGCAAGCGGTTCCTGTCCAGAGAGCCATTGATGAACTCAATCGTTATGCCGGAAAACAGTTCGATCCTTATCTCGTTAAAATATTCACCGATTTCATTCAAGAAAAAGCCTAAATTAGCAATTGTTCCCAAAATGATTCTTCGTAAAAGCCTTTAATTTTTTTGGGATAAGTGAGTACCGGAAAATCAACGTTTTCCCGAAGGATCGTCGCATGGGTTCGAGTTGTTGAATCCTCCCTGGATTTCCTTTGATTCAGGATGATGGCGAAAATTTTTATCCCGCGGCTTTGGGCAAGGTGTACGGAAAGAAGGGTATGATTGATCGTGCCCAGTTGTTCAGACGCGATTAGAATAACCCCAAGATTTAAGGACAAGATTAAATCGGCCATGTAAAACCCCTTTAAAATCGGGACCATGAGTCCACCTGCTCCTTCTACAATCATCCAATCATGATCTAAAGCCAACCGATGGTATTTTTTTAAAATAAGCGGGATCCCGATTTTCTTTTTTTCCAACCTGGACGCGATGATCGGGGCCGCCGGGGTTTTAAACCGGTAGGGTGAGACCCATTCCAAGGGAATTTCAGATTTGGCGGCTTTTTTAAGGAGCGCTCCATCGGAGCGATCGTCCCGGACAATTCCGGTTTCGATCGGTTTCATGACCCCGACCCGGAAACCTTTTCGGGTCAGGAAACGAGCCAAATGACAGCCAAAATAGGTTTTTCCTACAGACGTGCCGGTCCCTGTGATGAAAATATTCCGGTCTGGCCCTAAAATTCCCATTGAGCTTACACCAGTCTGCTGTCGAGGTTAAAAACCTGTCCTGAAACATGATTCAGTCTTGACAGAAAAAAGATAAATCGGCCAACCTCTTCAAGGGTCGAAGGTTTTTGCAAGACATTTTCACGAAGGATCCGGGCCCGTTTTTTTTCCTCGATTTTCAATCCCATAGCCGTGGGAAGAAAACCGGGTAAAACCGTATTGGCCTGAACTTGATCTGGCCCCCACTCCTTTGCTGCCGATCGGGTCAAACCGATAACTCCCGCTTTTGAAGCTGAGTAATTGGCCTGTCCAATCCTCCCGGTTAAGCCGCTCCGCGAAGCGATCGTAATAAAGTGTCCTCGTTTGTTTTTTCTCATCCATCCGAAGGCATGTTTCATACAATAAAAAAGCCCTGTTAGATTGACCTGAATCACCTGATCCCACTGCGTTTCGGTCATTTTTGACAATAGGACGTCTTCAGTGACGCCCGCATTGTATATGACGGTATCGAGGTGAGACCATCTCCGCATAAGCAAATCAAACATCGCATGGACCGACATTTCGTTTTGAACATCTGCCTGGCAAACCAACCCGTTGTTTTGGGAATCAAAATATTTTAAAACGGCCTCTACAGGCGCCTTATTTTTAAAAAAATGAACGGCAACCCGGTCTTGATTTCTTAAAAACAGTTTTGTCAGCTCAAGTCCCAAACCGCCTGAACCGCCAATAATTAAAACATTTTGATTAGAGGATCCCAAGGGACTTTCCGCATATTTCAAGCTGCTTGATACAGGTATCCAAATGTTCCGGGGTGTGAGAAGCCGACAGGCTGATCCTTAAACGGCTCATTCCTTCGGGCACCGTTGGAGGCCGGATCGCGGGAATAAAGAGACCGGCGTCATATAAAGCTTTTGAGAAATCCAACGTTTTAAAAACGTCGCCAATAAGAATTGGAATGATCGGGGCGGGATTCTTTTGAACGGGAAATCCAATTTGAGCTAACCGCGTGGTAAAATAAGCTTGATTTTCTCTGAGTGTTTCGCGAAGCTTTGGATTCTGAGAGATAATTTTCAGAGAGGCGATACACATCGAAGGAAGGGCAGGGGGTAATGCCGTTGTGAAAATAAATGACTTTGCCTTATTGATTAAATAGTCAATCAGCGATTTTGGCCCTGCGACAAAAGCTCCATAAACACCCGCAGCCTTTCCAAAAGTTCCCATTTGGACGTCGATCTGGTTCTCCACCCCGAAATGTTCTGCCGTACCGCGCCCATGATCACCGAGCGTAGCGAAACCGTGGGCGTCATCCACCATGACCTTGGCGTGATACTCTTTTGCAAGCGTGACAATCTCCGGTAAAGGCGCGAGGTCGCCATCCATGCTAAAAACACCCTCTGTAACAATGAGTGTTTTTTGATCGGAGGGTTTTTTAGATAAAAGATGTTTGAGGTGATCCATGTCTTTGTGTCTGAAGATTTTGAATGTCGCCCGGCTGAGTTTGCAGCCGTCCATCAGGCTGGCATGGTTTAATCGATCAGCCAGAATGAGATCCCCCCGATCAACCAGGGTTGTCAGCAAGGCGAGATTGGCCAGGTAACCGGACCCAAAGGACAGGGCGGCCTCGGTTTTCTTAAATCTGGCTATTTCCATTTCTAGTTCCTGATGAGGCGGAAAAGTTCCTGATAACAGGCGGGAAGCGCCGCTTCCTGACCCAAATTTTTCCAAGGAGTTCTGGCCTGCTTTTATAATGGAAGGATGGTGTGAAAGACCCAGGTAATTGTTTGAACAAAAAGAGAGGCAGGGTTTTCCGTCGATATTTATGACAGGCCCTCCCTCCGGAATTTGGCAAATAAGGGACCGATAAAGCCCTTCCTGTTTTATCTTTTTCAAATTCTCGCGGAACATTTTTTAAGAATCTCTCAACTCTTTTTCAAAGTCAAATTATTTTTTGGTTTCTTTGAATCGAATAGCCTTTAAATAGCGTTTGGGTGATCCAATTTAACATTGAAATGTCTTCGGTCTGTAATCAAATCGGGGAAAAAACTTGACAGAATATTATATGTGGAGTTAGAATAAAATCATAAGGAAACGATGATCGTGCTTTAATAAAATCTTTTTTTTATATAAAGAGGTTTTCCGAAGGAGGCGTAATGTTCGAACGATTTACCGATCGTGGAAGAAAAATCATCATCCTAGCAAGAGAAGAAGCCGAGAAGCACCAGAATGATTATTTGGGAACGGAGCATCTTGTTTTGGCAGTTTTGCGTGAGGGTGATGGAATGGCTCTGGCCGTTTTAAAAAAGATGGGCCTTTCCAGCGAACAGATTCGCCTTGAAATAGAGCGAAATCTCCCGGGTGGCGGAAGCACCATGACGTTCGGCGAGATTCCGTTTACTCCGCGGGTTAAAAAAGTTTTAGAATACGCAATGGAAGAGGCGAAATTACTGGGGCATAATTATATCGGAAGCGAACATCTTCTTTTAGGTTTGTTGAGAGAAGAAGAGGGGATTGGCGGAAAAATTCTTCGGAGTTTGGGGTCGAATCTTTTAACCGCCCGACAGTTGACGATTAATTTACTGCGCAAGGCCTCGCCGCGAGAAAAAGATAAAAAAAGCAATACGCCTGCATTGGATGAATTTGGCCGCGATTTGACGCAGTTAGCCAGCGAGGCGGGCCTTGATCCTGTCATCGGAAGAGCAGATGAAATTGAACGTCTTCTGCAAATTTTAAGCCGAAGAACCAAGAATAACCCGGTTTTAATTGGAGAATCCGGCGTCGGAAAAACAGCGATAGTCGAAGGGTTGGCCCAGCGGATTATTGCCGGTGAGGTGCCGGATAACTTGTTGAATCAGAGGGTGATTGCTCTGGATTTAGGGTCTCTCGTAGCGGGGACGAAATATCGGGGTCAGTTCGAAGAACGTTTGAAAGTGGTCATGAAAGAAATCATGAACGCTGGAAACGTGATTATTTTTATCGACGAGTTGCATACTTTGGTTGGAGCGGGCGCCGCGGAAGGGTCAATCGACGCTTCTAATATGTTGAAACCGGCATTGGCCAGAGGTGAGGTCCAGTGCATTGGAGCGACTACGCTCGACGAGTATCGGAAACATATCGAAAAGGATGCCGCGCTTAAAAGACGTTTTCAACCGATTTTTGTTCAGCCTCCGACCTCCGAGCAAACCATTCAGATTATTCAGGGCTTAAAAGACCGATACGAAGAGCATCATGGCGTTAAGATTACAAACGACGCGGTGGTAGAAGCGGTTCGTTTATCCGATCGTTATATCACCGATCGATTCCTCCCTGATAAAGCCATCGACGTTATCGATGAAGCGGGTTCAAGAGCAAAACTGATTAACTATTCTCAACCTCAGGAAATTCGCAATATTGAGAATGAAGTTAAACGGGTCGCTAAAGATAAGGACCTTGCTATTAAGCTTCAAAACTTTGAGGAAGCGGTTAGATTAAGAGAAGAGGAAGAAAGACTCAAGCGTCTTCTTGAAGATTCCAAGAAAGAGTGGAAAAAAACACAGGAAAAGAACAAACCAAGCATTACGAAGGAAGAAGTCGCTTATGTGGTCTCCAAGATGACAGGTGTCCCGCTGTTCCGTTTGGAAGAAGAAGAGACCAAGAAACTGATCCATATGGAAGAGGAACTCCATAAGAGGATTGTGGGGCAGGATGAAGCGATTTCCGTGGTTTGTAAAGCGATCCGGAGATCTCGTGCCGGGCTCAAGGGTGAAAGGCGTCCGATTGGATCTTTTATATTTTTAGGGCCAACCGGAGTCGGAAAAACAGAACTTGCAAGAACGTTGGCCAAGTTTATGTTTGATGATGAAGACGCCTTAATCCGGATTGATATGTCTGAATATTCTGAAAAATTCAGCAGTTCACGATTAATGGGCGCCCCTCCAGGATATGTGGGATATGAAGAAGGGGGGCAACTGACTGAAAAAGTGAGACGTCGTCCGTACTCTGTGGTTCTATTTGATGAAATTGAAAAGGCTCACCCGGACCTCTTTAATGTTTTGCTTCAGGTTTTGGATGATGGTGTTTTGACAGACAGCTTAGGCCGGAAAGTTGACTTTAAAAATACCGTTCTAATTATGACCTCTAATTTGGGCGCCCGGATGATTGAGAAAAGTTCGACATTGGGATTTCAAAAAACTACGGATGATGAGCAGGAGAAGAAAATTAAAGATGGCATCATGAGCGAGCTGAAAAGAACTTTTAATCCTGAATTCTTAAACCGCCTCGATGAAATGGTTGTCTTCCACCAGTTGGATAAAAAACATCTAATTAAAATTATCGATATCCTCATTGAAGAAGTCAACCAGAGAATTGCTGTCAAAGGAATCCACCTGGAGGTGACTCCGGAAGTGAAGCAGTGGTTGGTGACGGAAGGATACGAACCGAACTATGGCGCCAGACCGATGAGGCGGAGCATCCAAAGAAAAATTGAAGATCCTCTTTCTGAAGAAATTTTAAAGGGAAGATTCAAAGAAACGAAAAAAATTAAGGTTCTTCTAAAAGATAACGCGCCGGTTTTCATCGAAGATGAAGTAATGGCGGAAGTTTAAAGGCTATTATATTCAGGGGCCCGTGTGATGCTTCGCATTCTCCGATGCCCCCGAACCCCGCGTTCCGCACCGGCCAAGCCGGTTGCCTCACTTCTTTTATTTAAAAACAGGTTGAAAACACACGTTCAGCTTTCTGGGCGTGTGTTTTTTTTTATCGTTGACCAAACGTTCTGATCAGTGGCGAAAAAAAAGAAAAATAAAATACGGTTTTGGATATTTCTAGGAATTTCTTTGGGGTTCTCGGTCTTTGTGACAAACCAATTCTTAAATAGAATCCAGAGGGTGGAACGACCGGAACGCCATGAAAGAAAGGTTCACCCCGAAACCGGTTCGGTTTCTAAACCTTTGGTCGGGCACAGGGATAAAGTTGCTATTTTAATTGACGACCTTGGGGCGAATATGAAAGCCTATAAAAGATTAAAGGCGATGGACCCTCATTTATCCTACGCGATTTTACCTTTTCAAGCCTATTCGAAAAAAATCGCAGAGGACGCGCACGCCAACCATTTTGATGTCTTACTCCATCTTCCAATGGAATCTGAAGGGAGGGAAAACCCCGGAAAAGGAGCGATTTACCATAACATGACAAAAGACGCGATCTTAAGCCAAACCCGTTCAGACATTCATGCCCTTCCGTATATCCAGGGTGTGAACAACCACATGGGGTCTAGAATTACTTCGAACCGGGGGGAGATGGAGGTTATCTTAAATGAGGTGAAATCGCAAAACCTGTTTTTTGTCGATAGCCGAACAACGGCCGAAACCGTAGCCTTTGAGGTGGCCGAAGAAATCGGGGTCAAGTCAGCCGAACGGCAGGTCTTTCTCGATAACGATGATAATCTTGAAGAGATCAAAGGAGAGTTAAACCGATTGATCAAGCTGTCCCATCAACACGGGACGGCCGTTGCCATCGGTCACCCCAGGCGAAACACGATGAAGGCTTTAGGTGAATTTTTGTCCCATCTTGATCAAGAGGGGATAGATGTCGTACCCATTTCAACGTTAGTCAGGTAAGGATTTAGAGCTATAAAATGAATATTTTAGCGATCGAAACTTCTTGTGATGAAACAGGAGTGTCTGTTTTGAAAGACGGACATCTCATTTTGGCCAACTTACTTTCTACTCAGGTTGCAACTCATGCACCCTTTGGAGGAATTGTTCCTGAGTTGGCCAGCCGAAAGCATATGGAGATGATTCAACCGATGGTATTAGAAGCCATTCGCCAGGCAGGCCTCCCATTTTCTGAATTAGATGCGGTCGCCGTGACTTATGGACCCGGATTAGTCGGGGCATTGGTCGTTGGTGTGTCGTTTGGAAAAGCGTTATCGTATGCGCTGAATATTCCCTTAATTGGAATTCACCACCTTGAGGGCCATATCCATTCTATTTTTCTAGAAAACCCCGGTCTTCCCTATCCCTTTATTGCATTGGTCGTGTCAGGAGGCCACACAAATCTGTACCGGGTTGAAGGATCAGGATCCTATTTTTCTTTAGGGCATTCGATAGATGATGCGGCCGGAGAAGCGTTGGATAAAGCTGGAAAAATGCTCAACCTGGGATATCCGGGAGGACCGGTGATAGACGAGTTGGCAAAACGCCAGGACCCGGATCAATTCATTTTTCCACGAGCCTTTTTATCAAAAAATTCGTACGACTTTAGTTTTAGCGGTTTAAAGACTTCTCTTCGAACTTTCCTGGAGAAGAAAACCGAAGATGAAATTAAAGGGATGCTTCCTCAAATCGCCGCTGGCTTTCAACAAGCGATCGTCGATGTTTTAGTGAAGAAGACACTTCGGGCGGCGCTGGAATTTAAAATTCCCAATATCGTCATTGTCGGAGGTGTGGCGGCCAATTCCCGTTTACGAGCTGAAATGTCTGAAGAAGGGAAGAGGGAGGGGATCCAGGTTCATATCCCTTCTCCAAGATTTTGCACCGATAACGCGGCCATGATCGCGCGCGCCGCACTGGACCATTTCGAAAAAAAACATTTTGCTTCATTGGATTTAAATCCTGTCGGCTCATTAACCCTGGAGGAGGCCAATGGATGACTTTTGAACGACTCCATCCCTTACAAATTGGCAGCCGGTCTATCGAAAACAACCTGATTCTTGCCCCCATTGCGGGCGTAAGCGATCTTCCTTTTAGAACAATCGTTAAAGCGTTCGGGTGTGGTTTGGTGGTGACCGAATTAATCAGCAGTGAAGGCCTGGTAAGGAACAACGAAAAAACGAAAAGATTTCTGACCTCGCTTCCGGAAGAAAAACCCCTTTCCATTCAGATTTTTGGTCATCATCCCGAACCCATGGCCAGAGCGGCACGATTTGCGGAAGAATATGGGGCGGACATTGTGGACATTAACTTTGGGTGTCCGGTTCGAAAAGTCACCCGGTCCGGGGCTGGGGCCGGCGTGATGAAAGACCCTTGCCGGGCGAGAGACATTTTGGAATCGACAGTGAAGGCGGTTAAGGTCCCCGTTACGATGAAGATGAGAATTGGGATGGATGATCAGAACATTTATGCTGAAGAACTGGCAAAAATGGCTGAGGATTCTGGGATTTCAGCGATCATCGTTCATGGACGGACGGTCGCACAGGGCTTTTCCGGAAAAGCCAATTGGGGCTGGATTAAAAAAGTAAAAGAAGCCATTAAAATACCGGTGATTGGAAACGGGGATATTAATTCGCCGGAGGATGCGGAAGCGATTTTAAAGGAAACCGGTTGTGACGGGATCATGATCGGACGGGGATCTTTTGGCAATCCCTGGATCTTCACTCAGATCAAAGAGTACCTGAAAACCGGTCATAAGATAGGACCGCCTTCAATGATTGAAAAGAAAGAGATTCTTCTAAAGCATTTTGAATTAATGATGCAATTTTATGGAGAGGATCAGGGAACGATCCTTATGAGAAAACATGCCTGCTGGTACACCAGAGGCCTTCGGAACGGAGGGACATTCAGGGCGGAGATTAATCGGGCCGAAAACAAAGGCGTCTTTTTTGAAACGGTCGAGCGCTTTTTTGAGACACTGACGGCTGAATCAGCTCCGGTTTTATGATCTTAAATTAGCTTTTGTCGCTTCAGCTATAAAAGAAATGGTTTTTTTGTAATACCCGCCAAGAAATTTTGCCTCTACAGACCAGGACGCTTTAATATGGGTTGAATGATTATCAAAATCGATTAATAAGCGTTCGTCAGCCAGGGGTATATGATATTCCGACGCTTTTTTCATTAATACGTCTCTAATTTTTTCACCGTTGTCCACAGATGACTGTTGAGTCTCTATTGCCCTGCTTTCCACTTCGTTCTTAAAATTAAGATAATTCATATAAATTGGAACAATTTGAAAAGCCGCGTCCAAAGCAATTCCAAACAGCGCCGCAAATACCAGAAACCCAATAGTAATTTTTCCAGATTGTTTCTTCATCTTTTAAAGATTACAAGATATTTACTTTTTGTCAAATTAAATGAAATTTATCCAGAAAAATTTCGCGAGGAGGATTGCGGAAGAGAAACTTTAAAAAATTAATCATTTCTTAAGTTTCGAAAAGTATTTTTTATGGAACTTCGCTACTTTAGGCGCTATGACAGCGACGCAATACAACTGGTCCGGATTGTTTTTATAATATTCCTGGTGATAGTTTTCCGCGCGATAAAACGTTGTAAATGGGAAAACCTCAGTGACAATAGGAGCATTCCAAATTTGAGAGGCGTTGATTTCTTTTATGACCTGTTCGGCCATCATTTTTTGTTCCGGGCTATGGTAAAAAATGGCTGACCGATACTGGGTGCCGGTATCCGCACCCTGGCGATTTAAGGTCGTTGGGTCGTGGAAAGTAAAAAAGATTTCCAGAAGGTCCTTAAAAGAGATAACCTGAGGATTGAATGTGAGCTGAACCACTTCTGCATGTCCGGTGGTTTCTGTGCAAACCTGTTTATAGGAGGGATTGGGCACCGTACCGCCGGAATAACCCGATTCGACTTTTTCCACCCCGGCAAGCTCGGCGAAAACAGCATCAAGGCACCAAAAACACCCTCCTCCAAGGGTCGCGATTCCCCTCTCTTTTTGAAAAGATTCCGTCTGTTTCATTAATATCTTTATAGCCTTTTTACTTAAAATAATCAATCTCTTAGAGATATTTTCTTTAAGTTGACAAAATTTTAATTCCTCTTTAAGATCAGACAAAATTTTAATTCTTATTTAAAGAAAATCCTGAATGCGCAGATTCAAGCTGATTTATGCCCTTATTATTTTTTTTTCTCTTTATGGATGCGGGCCAACCTTCATTCCCTTTGAAAAGTTTGATCCACAGCTACGATGGGAAGTTATTGAATCTCCTCATTTTCAGGTTTATTACCATCAAAATGAGCAAGAAATTGCCCTGAAAGCGTCACAGATCGCGGAAGAGGTTCACCAGTCACTTTCTCAACGGTTTCAATGGACGCCGGGGTCTAAAACCGATCTGATTATTTCGGATTATCTCGATGCTGTTTTTGGTCAGGCAACCCCCTTTCCGAACAATATTATCACCATAACCCCTACCCAGCCCGCGGGTGGATTAGGCATTCAACCGATTCGATATGAGGATTGGCTTCGGGTGGTCATTACCCATGAATATACGCATATTCTCCATCTTGATTCGGTCGGTGGTTTCCCTTTATTGATGCGGTATTTCTTTGGAAGAAATCCGGTCCCGTTATTTTCGATTCCAAATATCTGGCAGCCCCTTTGGATGATTGAAGGGTTGGCGGTTTATATGGAAACCACAGAAGGAACCAGCGACCGGATGGATAACTCTTTTACCGAAATGATTTTACGAATGGCCGTGCTGGATCATCAGCTTGATTCCATTGATCAGGCGAGCGGAGCGTTAACAATCTGGCCGGATGGTTTTCTCCCCTATCTTTATGGCGCAAAGTTCTATCAATTTATCGCAAAAAAATATGGGCCCGAAAAGTTAACGGAAATCAGCCGTAGATATAGCCGGAATACGCTTCCGTTTCGCGTTGAAAAAACAGCCGAAGAGGTTTTGGAAAGAGATTACCTTGATTTATGGGCTGAATGGAGGACTGGATTAAATGTTCGTTATTCTACGGCGGCAAAAAAGGTCAGGGATTTGGGCCTTACGTCCGTTCGTCTTTTAACGGATAGGGGGAACGAGATTTTAGGCGGACGGTATTCTCCTGACGGAAAAAATATTTTATATACGGAGCATAGCCCGGATCATTATCCTTCTTTTCACGTTGTCGATCGGGAGGGAAAAAACGACCGGGTTCTTTCCCGGCGGAATACCGGTTTTGACGCGGCATGGTCTCCCGATGGTCAGAAAATCATCTATTCCCAGCTTGAGGTTTATCAAAACTTTTCCTTTTTTAGTGATCTTTACTCCCGCGATCTTTCAAAAAAAGAGACCAAAAGATTGACGAATGGATTGAGGGGCAAAGAGGTTGATTATTCTCCCCAGGGGCATTTTCTTGTTTTTGTCCAGGAGGAGCTGGGAAAAAACAGATTGGCGCTTTGGAGTTTCGAAAAGTCAGCGGTTATCGGAATGACCCCTTTTTCAGATTCGTTTCTGATTTCCAGTCCCAGATGGCTGAATGATGAAGAAAAAATTGTCTTTTCGGGGTGGGAAAAGGGGAAACAAAATATTTATCTATTTGACCGGAAGACCCGGGAAAAAGAGCAACTGACCGACGATTCATTTCAAAATCTGACTCCTGTCCCCGGAACGACTGACGATCAGATTCTGTTTGTGTCAGATCGCAACGGTATCTATAACCTGCATGGATACGATCTAAAGACAAAGGAGATTCGTCAATTAACGAATGTGCTGGGAGGCGTTTTTCTCCCATCTGTGTCTCCTGGTCGAAAAGAGATTTTATTTTCGACCTACGGCGCCAAAGGATTCGATCTTGCGGTGATGGAAAGTAAATTTTTTTTCACAGGGAAGCAAGAAAAAGAGGATTTAATAAAAGAAAGGCCGGGACAAGACCACACAAAAAAGATACAGGTTCCCGAAACCTTTAAAAGTGTTCCTTATACTCCCTGGAAGACCCTTTTTCCCCAATTCTGGGTGCCCTGGGGAGGCATTGACGAAGCGGGGGCCCAACTGGGAGCCTGGACGACCGGAATAGATGTTTTAAGACAACATCGGTACCTGGTCGTGGGCCTTTATGGTCTGGAAAGCAAGAGGTTTTCTTACCTGTTAGACTATATGAATGACCAATTCTACTCTACCCTTGACCTTGGGTATTCTGATACGCCAAAATATTATGCCAATTTATTAGTCAATTCGACGGGTCAAAGAAATAGTTATTGGGAGCGCCAGCAAATTTTTAAAGCGAATTTTTTATTTCCTTTTTTAAGATTTCATTCAAAGCAGGTTCTAAAAATAGGATTTGAAAGAAAAGGTTTTTCGCCCCTTTCTTCTCCTTTTGGATTTCTACCTCCGCAAACGGGAACCCTGAGTACGATCAAAGGGGGATACATTTATGACTCTTCCGAAGAATACCCTTTGTCTATCAGCCATGAAGAGGGGAGAACGGTTCAGCTCTTGATAGAAGATTCGGACAAAAAATTAGGAAGTGATTTTAACCTTGTTAAATATATCGCAAATATCCGTGAATACCACGCTTTGTTTGTTCCTCACGGTGTCCTGGCAGGCCAAATAACCGGCGGAATCGGTCAAGGGGAGCTAATCGCTCAGCGGGCGTTTCAATTGGGAGGCCCTTTAGTCATTGATCAGCCCTTTCTAGAACAGGATGATTTTTTTTTAAGAGGGTATCCCTCTCATCAGATGATTGGACAAAATATGATTGTTGCCAATCTTGAATACAGGTTTCCTTTCCCACTCGTTGAAAAAGGGAGTGGAACCATTCCCTATTTTGTCAAAAGGCTCCATGCCGGTTTATTTGTGGATTACGGAGCCGCCTGGGATCAAACGCCATCAATCCAGGATTTCAAAACGGGTGTCGGAGCCGAATTCAAAGTCGATTTCAATCTTTTTTACCATTTGCCGGTACGAGGCCGGCTTGGAACCGCTTTAGGGTTGAATTCCTCAGGAGAGAAACAAATCTATTTCAGCATGGGAAACTCATTTTGAATAATATTTTCAGTAACGTGGTATCATTTGGAGTGAGCCTTCTTATAAAGGGCCTAAAAAAATTAAATCAAGAGCTGTTCCACGCGCGGGTTTCTAAAATAAAAGGGGAGGTTTATGTACAAGGGAGAGCGTTTTAACGGATTAACCCATTTATTGGGCGCCGTATTTGCCGGGATCGGCATGGTGTTTCTGATCGTTATCGCGGCACGGCAGAATGACCCTTGGAAAATTGTCAGTTTTACCGTTTACGGCACGATCTTATTGATTCTTTATACCTTTTCGACCCTTTACCATAGTTTTCATGGTAAAGCCAAGACCGTTTTTCAAAAACTTGAGCATCTAACCATCTATCTTTTAATTGCAGGGACTTATACGCCCATTACCCTGGTTACGTTAAGGGGCCCCTGGGGATGGTCGTTATTTGGGGTGATCTGGGTGCTGGCCATTTTTGGCATGCTGCAGGAGACTTTCTTAAAGAAAGAGGCCAGAATTTTGTCGGTCGTTATTTACATTATGATGGGTTGGACAGGCTTAATTGCGATACAACCACTAGCTCAAGCCTTACCCTTTGCCGGCGTAGCCTGGCTTGTCATCGGAGGGCTATTTTACACGATTGGCGTAATTTTCTTTGCGTTGGAAGAGCGGCTGGCTCACAGCCACGGAATCTGGCATCTTTTCGTCCTGGCCGGAAGTGCCAGCCACTATTTTGCCATCCTTTTCTACGTTGCCTAGAACGACTCCGGTTCTTATGACGAACAGCTGACCTGGATGGTTTGGGCCCAGTCGGGAGGGGTAGCCAAAGCATTTCGAAAGTTCAGATTTTCAAGGTTGCGCACTAAAGATTCCATTCTTCAGGCGTTTTGGCTTTAATGGCCAGAGCGTGAATTTCGTTGTTCATCAGACCGGTCAGGGCGTTGAACACGATTCTGTTTCGGTTCAATAAATTGATGCCTTTAAATTTATCGGAAACGATAATCATATTAAAATGGCCTCCTCCAGAAACGGCGCCTGCGTGTCCTTCATGCTTCCACGATTCGTCTTCGATTTCCACATAGGCCGCGGAAAGTTGATCTTTCATGATCTGTTCAATTTTTTCTTTTGTTTTTTGAGATCGGTTGCTCAGATTATTTTCCTCCTGTTAACTCTATCCCGTGATGTCCGGGGAGCAGCCTGCCCTGCTCGAGCTCCGAAGTTTACCGCAATCTTATATTTCTACACTATGGAAGGGTAGACAAACTTCGAAGAGGTCGCTGTGCAGGCTGCAACCCTGGACGCATCCGGTAATCCTGTACGATATAGATCTGAATTCCCTAGGAAGCAGAGGTTTTGGTTTTTAAGTACCGTTCAATTCCTGCCGCGGCTTTTCGTCCTTCGGCAATCGCCCAGACAATTAAAGAAGCCCCTCTGACGGCATCTCCACCCGCGAAGATTCCCGGTTCACTCGTCATGAAGTTTTCATCCACCTGGATGTTCCCTCTGGAATTTAATTTTAATTTAAGATCTTTAACCAGACCTTCGTGAATCGGGTGGATAAATCCCATCGCCAGCAGGACGAGATCGACATCCATTTCCTCCTCGGCACCTGGAATTTCAACAAATTGCGATTGGCCATTGCTGTTTATTTTAAGTTCAACCTTCGCCGTGTGGAGTTTTTTAACCACTCCGATTTCGCCTGAAAATGACCTGGTCAGGACGTTCCACTTGCGGTCGCATCCTTCCTCATGCGCGTGCGAAGATCGTAAAACCATGGGCCAATAAGGCCACGGGGTAGACGATGGCCGGGTCTCAGGAGGTTGGGGCAAAATTTCAAATTGATGGATTGATTTGGCTCCCTGACGGTGAGCGGTACCGAGGCAATCTGAGCCGGTATCTCCTCCTCCAATAATGACAACCCGTTTCCCTTTAGCGGAAATGATCTGTTCAGAAGCGACTTTGTCACCGGCCACGATTTTGTTAGACTGGGTCAGGTAGTCCATTGCAAAATATATTCCCTTTAAATCGCGCCCGGGGACAGGAAGGTCTCTTGTTTTCATGGCACCAATGGTCACGCAAACGGCATCGAAATTTTTCTTTAATTCTGAGACCGGCATATCTTTTCCGATCTCGGTATGGGTGACAAAATTTACCCCTTCTGCGAGCATTTGATCGAGCCGGAGATCCAGAACGCTTTTTTCCATTTTAAAATCGGGAATTCCATAGCGGAGGAGTCCGCCCACCCGGTCTGCTTTTTCAAAAAGCGTGACGCGGTAGCCTTCTCTGCATAATTGCTGGGCGGCAGCTAAACCTGCCGGACCCGATCCGATAATGGCCACTTTTTGATCAAGCTTGACTTTAGGAGGGAGAGGAACGACCCATCCTTCTTTAAATCCCCGGTCGATAATAGACTGTTCGATATTACGAATCGCGACCGGTTGATCAATAATCCCCAGGACGCAGGACGATTCGCAGGGCGCCGGACAGAGCCTTCCCGTAAATTCAGGAAAATTGTTGGTTAAATGAAGACGGGTGAGGGCATCCTTCCATCTGTCCTGAAAAATTAAATCATTCCAGTCTGGAATGAGATTGTGAACCGGGCAGCCTGTATCACTCTGACAAAAGGGCACACCGCAATCCATGCATCGGGCTGCCTGTAATTTTAATTTTTCAGGTGGAAATTCCTGATAAAATTCATGAAAATCTTTTACCCGTTCGGAGACAGGGCGGCGCTTAGGGCCCTCGCGGGGAATCTTTAAAAAACCTTTTGGATCACCCATTGACTGGCGTTTCCTTCTGAGACGAGAGGAGAGAGGCTTGCTTTTGTTCCAGGATTTTCCGGTACTCCGCGGAAATGACTTTGACAAATTTAGTCACGCTGGCATTCCACTCTTTTAAAATCCGCAGGGCCTTTGTGCTATGGGTCAAACCGGCATGCTTTTCGATAAGGTCTTTCAGAAAAGCCTTATCGTCAGAGGTTAAAACGGTTTCTAGCTCTACCATGGTTAAATTACAGCGCCGTTCGAAATCTTTTTCTTCATTAAAGACAAAAGCCATGCCGCCGCTCATTCCCGCGGCAAAGTTTCGGCCTGTTTTTCCCAGGACAACCACCGTACCTCCTGTCATATATTCACAGCCATGGTCTCCAACCCCTTCGACGACGGCCCGGGCTCCGCTATTTCGGACGGCAAACCGTTCTCCAGCCATCCCATAGATAAAAACCTCCCCCCCTGTGGCTCCGTAAAGAAGGGTGTTTCCGACAATGATCGTTTCCTCCGGTTTAAAGAGAGACCCCTTTGGAGGAAAAACGACGATCTGCCCTCCCGACATCCCTTTTCCAAGGTAGTCGTTTGATTCGCCTTCCAGGGTGAGGGAAAGGCCTTTGACGCAAAAAGCTCCAAAACTTTGTCCGGCGGAACCCTGGAAATAAAATTGGATCGTATGGGCGGGCAACCCTTCCGGGCCGTACTTTTGCGTGATTTTCCCGGAGAGCATGGCCCCTACGGTTCTGTGAACGTTTCGAATGGGGAGTTTCTTTTTAACAGGTTCTCGGTGTTCAAGGGCGGGCTGAGCCAATTGGATTAACGCATGATCGAGCGCCCCGTCCAATCCGTGATTTTGAGTTTCGACGCAATGAATCGGGATGTCGGGGGAAACCTTCGGCTTATATAAAATTTTTTCTAAATTAATTCCCCTGGCTTTCCAATGGTCGATTGCCTTTTTAGGTTCAATTTTGTCGACGCGGCCAACCATTTCATCAAATTTTCGGAATCCCAGTTGTGCCATCCATTGTCTAATTTCTTCGGCGATAAAGAAAAAATAATTAATAATGTGTTCGGGCTGGCCGGTAAATTTTTTGCGAAGAACCGGGTCCTGAGTGGCAATGCCGACGGGACAGGTATTCAAATGGCACTTGCGCATCATAATACAACCTTCAACGATTAAAGGCGCCGTAGAGAATCCGAATTCCTCGGCTCCTAATAAAGCCGCGACCACGACGTCTCTTCCTGTTTTAAGCTGGCCGTCGGTTTGAATTCTCACCCTTCCCCTGAGGTTGTTTAGTACCAGCGTCTGTTGTGTTTCGGAAAGCCCAAGTTCCCAGGGCGCCCCGGCATGTTTGATCGAGGAGAGGGGAGAGGCTCCCGTACCTCCGCTGTCTCCGCTGATAAGAATCATATCGGCGCGGGCTTTGGCAACACCTGCCGCAACGGTTCCGACGCCGACCTCTGATACTAATTTGACGGTAACCCTGGCCTGAGGATTGACATTTTTCAAGTCGTAAATCAATTGGGCCAGATCTTCAATGGAATAGATATCATGATGAGGGGGAGGAGAAATCAAGGTAACGCCGGGAATAGAATGGCGGATTTGCGCAATGATTTCATCGACTTTATGGCCGGGAAGCTGTCCCCCTTCGCCAGGTTTTGCCCCTTGCGCCATTTTAATTTGTAGTTCTTTAGCGTGGACCAGGTAATTGGTCGTGACGCCGAAACGGGCGGAGGCAACCTGTTTAATAGCGCTTTCTTTTTCAGTATCAAACCGCGCTTCATCTTCTCCCCCTTCTCCCGTGTTGCTTTTTCCGCCCATTCGATTCATAGCAATGGCAATGGTTTCATGGGCTTCTTTGCTGATTGAGCCAAAAGACATTGCACCCGTGGCAAACCGTTTGACAATTTCAGAAGCCGGTTCGATTTCCTTTAAAGGGAGGGGAGTCTTGACTGTTTTAAGTTCAAACAACCCTCGTAGCGTCGCGGCATGGTGGTTTTCATTATTGGCTAGGCGGCTAAATTCCTGGAAGGTCTTGGCATTGTTGCTTCGGGTGGCCTCCTGAAGTTTTATAATGGTTTCAGGATTCCACTGATGGTATTCTCCCTGCAGGCGGTAATGATAATTTCCTCCAATGTCCAGTGCGTCATTAAACGAAGAATAGTCGAAATAAGCTCCAGCATGTTTGGCGAGGGTTTCTGCGGCAATTTCGTCGAGACCGATTCCTTCAATACGCGAAGGAGTTCCATTAAAATAACGATTAACGAGCTTGTTGTTGAGCCCGATGGCCTCAAAGATTTGCGCTCCGCAATAGCTTTGAACAGTCGAAATTCCCATTTTGGAGAAAACTTTTAACAATCCCTTATTGATGGCTTTAATGTACTTGCTTTCGGCCGTGGCAGCGTCGACCGCTTCCGGAAAAAGTCCGGAACGCGCCATATCCGTGAGCGTTTCGAAAGCGAGATAGGGGTTAACGGTTCCAGCGCCATATCCGATGAGGAGGGCAAAATGGGGGACTTCCCTGGCTTCACCCGTTTCAACGATCAGTCCGACTTCGGCTCTTAAACATTCCTGGATAAGGTGGTGATGAACGGTTGAAATGGCAAGCAGGCTTGGTATCGGAGCCCATTCGGGACTGACCCCTCTATCGCTTAGAATAATAAAATTGTAACCCGACTTAATCGCCTGTGTGCTCTGCCGGCAAAGTTGTTCCAACGCCTGCTCAAGCCCTTTTGGCCCGTTAGACACCGGGAATAAGATTTGCAAGGTTTTGGATTTAAAATGACCATCGGCAATCGACCGGATC
The DNA here is from genome assembly GCA_016178585.1 of Nitrospirota bacterium. NCBI lineage: Bacteria > Pseudomonadati > Nitrospirota > Nitrospirota bacterium. The sequence goes on along the minus strand of JACOTA010000064.1, from coordinate 2,771 downwards.
TTTTCAAGGTCGGAGTTGGTTAAAATCGGCTGGGCCACCTTTATCCGCCGGCAATGCTCCGGCGTTTCGCCCAACAGGTTTGGTTTGGGTCCGATATTGGTTGCCAGGGACATGATCAGTTGCTCCCGAATCGGATCAATCGGAGGATTGGTTACCTGGGCAAAAAGTTGTTTGAAATAGTTAAAAAGCAACTGAGGCCGATCGGAAAGCACCGCGAGAGGCGTATCCGTTCCCATTGATCCGACGGCTTCCTCGCCCGCAATCGCCATCGGAGCCATCAGCAATTTCAAGTCTTCCAGTGTATACCCAAATACTTTTTGCCGTTTTTTTATGGTATCCGGATCGGGTTGATAAACATTGATCGGTTCCGGGAGATCGTCGATGGAAATCCTGTTTGCCGAAACCCATTGACGGTAAGGTTTCCGTTTAACGATATTGGACTTGATTTCTTCGTCGTCGATAATACGCCCTTGAGCCGTGTCAACCAGGAACATCTTTCCGGGCTGAAGCCGCCCTTTGGTTAAAATTTCTTCAGGTTTAAAAGGAAGAACCCCAGCCTCGGAAGCTAAAATGACCAGATTGTCCTTTGTCACCAGATACCGCGCTGGACGCAAGCCGTTTCGGTCAAGGGTTGCGCCAATCAGCGTGCCATCGGTAAAAGCCATGGCGGCAGGACCGTCCCACGGTTCCATCATCGAAGCGTGATATTCATAAAAACCCCGTCGGTCGAGGTCCATGTCGGGATTTCCGGCCCACGCTTCGGGGATCAGCATCATCATGGCGTGGGGTAGGGAGCGCCCTCCCATCACCAAAAACTCCAAGACATTATCAAAACAGGCCGAGTCGCTTTGGCCTTCCCGAATAATCGGAAAAAGCTTGTTGATTTCGTTCCCAAAGACTTCGGAAGAAAGTCTGCCCTGGCGGGCCTTCATCCAATTGATGTTTCCCTTCAGGGTGTTGATTTCACCATTGTGACAGACATAGCGATAGGGATGAGCCAGGCTCCAGGTTGGAAACGTATTGGTACTGAACCGGGAATGAACCAGAACTAATGCGCTCATAAATCGAGGATCGTTTAAATCTTGATAAAACAGAGGAATCTGTTCAGGAGTTAACAGTCCCTTGTAAACAAGGGTTTTGCTGGAAAGGCTGGGTATATAAAAAATCCCTTTGACCCAGTTTAAAGTTTGATTCTCAATCTGTTTCCGGATGATATAAAGCTTCCGTTCGAACTGATTATTTTTAATTCCCTGGCAGGCTATGAAAAATTGACGGATAACCGGGGCAGATTCCTTTGCCAAATTCCCTATTTTCCCGGGATCCACGGGAACATCCCGCCAGCCAAGAAAATGCTGTCCTTCTTCCAGAGTCGTTTCTTCGATAATTTTTTCACACTGGGCTTTTTCAGAAGGGGAAGAAGGGAGAAAAACCATTCCAACTCCATAACAACCCGGTTCCGGGAGTTCAATCAGCTTTTCCTGAAATTTATTTTTAAAAAAAAGATGAGGAATTTGGACATGAAGCCCCGCTCCATCACCGGTACAAGGGTCACACCCTACGGCACCCCGGTGGGATAAATTCTTAAGGATTTCAAGCCCTTTTAGAATTAGGTCGTGAGAGGGAACCCCTTTAATGTTAACGGCAAAACCGATCCCGCAAGAATCTTTTTCATTGGCAGAATCATAGAGTCCCTGTGACACGGGAAGGCGACCATTTTGTATCTTTTCTGTCATAGTTTGATACGTTACTAAAAGTGGGTTAATCAAAAAAATAATTAAGGGGATGCAAAGTATAAAATAAGCTGGTCTTTCATTATATAAGAATTAATAAATTGAAATCAATTTGTTTTTATCTATTTTGAGCTTGTATTTTTTGAGTTTTCTTGTTAAATTTAAAAGATGAAGATGCTCTCATTTCTAAGAAAAAATTAACAATGGGGGCGTGAGATAAAAAGTTAAAAAGAACAAATTTTAATAAGCCTGTGTGGGAGAATATATGCCGAAAATTGCCGTTGCAACCGATGATGGAAGTAATTTAGGAGAAACGCTGGATAGTCCGATGGCCTTTATTGTTTACGATGTAACTGACAAAGAAATATTAAGCGCTCAGATGAAGTTTTTTGATGAAAATGTAATGGAAGTGATCAACGATTGTTCTGTGGCGATCGCAAAAGGATGTAGTGAACAGTTGAAAGCAACCCTGGATTCAAAAGGGATATCGACAATTATTTCGGATCAATCGATGCCTGATTCTGCCATTGCGAAGTTCTTAAATATCGAGAAGGGATCTATCGGCGGCACAAATTATGAGTGTAAACATTAAGATCGGATCCAAATTTCATCCTGGATCCTGTCCCCGGAAACGATTGTTTCTAGGGGATTTTTTTTGTTACTCAAGTAAATTGATTAAAATTCCCAAAAGACAGACGATAGACAGTCCTAAGCCGATTCTCCATTCAAGTTTGGAATTTGGCTCAAATTTAGTTTCTGGAATTCCGGAAGTTAGCGGGTGTTGTTTCATAGAGTAGCCTTAATTGACCTTTATTATGTTAATCATTTTCTGCCGTAACAGTGATAGAGATATTAACATTCTAGTATAACATGCAACTTCATTCTGTCAAGAAATGCGCCGTTACCCAAGACCAGCGATAGACTTCGCACCCACTTATTAATCATGTCATTGCGAGCACCGAAGGGTGCGTGGCAATCTTATCGTAAAGTCTTGAGATTGCTTCACTTTGTTCGCAATGACAGCTTTCTAACTCTGTTCTT